>JADFMZ010000132.1 GCA_022563615.1 Planctomycetota bacterium | reverse complement strand
CGAGCACGGTGGCGATCGTTTCGCTATAGACCGGGATTCGCGAATGGCCCTTGTCGCGGATCAGGACCTTGATCTCGTCCAGGGTGCTGTCCTTCGAGATCCCCACCACATCGGTTCGCGGGGTCATGATCTGTTCGACCAGCGTGTCGCGCAGCTCGATGACCGACTCGATCATCTCCTTTTCTTCCTCGTCCACCGCGCCGTGGAGTTCGCCCTCGCTAACGACGTCGAGGATCTCACGTTCAAGTTCGTTGGCGAAGGACTTGGCGTCTTGAACGGGAACGCCGGCCAACCGGCGCACCAGGGGATCGAAAAGCTCCAGCAAGACAATGAGCGGATAACCAACCCAGCGGAGCACCGCCAGCAACGGCAACAGACGCACCACGAGCCACTCGCCGGCGTACTTGGACCACGCGTGAGGAATCGCGACGCCGAACACGAGAACCAGCACCCAGGCGAGCAAACACGCCATTGTGGTATCGAACAACCCCTGTTCCCGCCCTGCAAGTCCGAGGTCGTAGAGCACAGCCACAAACAGTCCAACGACGGCGCCCGAACGAATCACCGCAGTGACCAACATGTACCGAGCGCGCGCCGCGACCAGTTCCTCCATGCCGTTGTTTCGACCGGCCCGTTGTAATTGCTCCGCCATCCGCACGCGCGACGGCAAACGCAGGGAGAGATTCAACGTCGAGGCCACGCACAGGGTTGCGGTTAACAACACCAACGCCACCCAAGGCACCCAATTATCCACCGGATCCACTCATTACAGACGGTAACTCCACCCGCAACGCAAACGATCAGTCTGTATCATCGTCGCGTCGCGACACTTTGGCGCCATGCCGCGCATCCTTCACTTCGGGTCGATCGGTTTCGGATCCGCGATTCTCTGCGCGCGGTTGCGTTCCATAGACGGCGCCGATCCCAACGGACGCGAGAATCTGATCCTCGACCTCATGCATGTGAGCGGCGGCGTCCTCTCGGTGATCGTCGTAGCCCAGCAGGTGCAGCAATCCATGCAGGGCGTATAGCGCCAGCTCAGCCGCCACGCCGTGCCCACGACGTTTCGCCTCCTGCCCAGCCGCATCAACAGACACCACGATGTCGCCCTCAATCGGGCCGCTCACGCCGTCTTCGCCTCGCGTCCCCGCGCCTGAAGGACCGTTTCCGATCGAACGGTAGGTGGCTGCACGTTCTTTGCCATTGCCCTCCGCTCCATGGAGCAAATCAAAAGCAAGCACGTCCGTAGGGCCTGATCGTCCAAGGAACCTTTGGTGGAGGCGAGCGATCTCGCCTGCATCCACGATGGCGACATGGAGTCGGGCGGTCGGAACGTCGTGGCGGGAAAGAGCGCTCGTCAGAATCAGGCGTAGGGTGCTTTCGATGGTGGTGCCTGAAGCGTCGGCGCTCGATGGTTGGCGCGACGACCCGCTGTGGGGCACCCCGCCATCCTCCATCGGGAGTCGGCAGTTGATCGAAACGGATAAGTCGTACGCCGGTTCGTCATCCATGGAAGGGTTTGTTGCCTCCCGACTGATTCGCTGGCGATGACCCTCGGAGTTGCCCCCGTTTCTTATTGACCGGTTGCAATCTTCAGCTCCGTTTTTTTCGGATAGGCCACACGCCCGTGATACAGGCTGCAAAGACTCTTGACCAATGATTCCTCCACCACGTGGATTTCGCGCAAGGTGATATCGCAGGCGTCGAGCTGACCGTCGTTAAGGCGGTCCATAACAATCTGGTGGACGACGCCTTCGATCCGTCCGACGGTCGGTTCATGCAACGATCGCACCGCGCCTTCCACGCCGTCACAAAGCATCAGCACTGCGGATTCCTTCGTTCTGGGCTTAGGCCCGCTATAGCGAAACTCCGCCTCAGACACCTCGCGGTCGTGCTTGCCCTGGGCGACCTTTTTCTCACTCGCTACGTGGTGGAAGTAGCGCACCACAGTCGTCCCATGGTGTTCCTCGATGAACTGGTGAAGTACGCGAGGCAGTTTGTACTCCTTGGCCATCTCAGCGCCATCCTTAACGTGGCCAAGGATTATCAGCAGGCTCATGGTCGGTGCAAGGTTGTCGTGACGACTGGCGCTCCCGATTTGATTCTCGGTGAAATAGTCGGCTTTGGGGATCTTCCCGATGTCGTGGTACAAGGCGCCGACCTGCGCCAGCAAGCCGTTGGCCCCGATTCGCTCGCAGGCGGCCTCCGACAACGTGCCTAGAACCAGGCTGTGGTTGTACGTGCCCGGCGCTTCCCGCGCCAAGAGCTGCAGAAGTTTCTTTGTCGGATCGCGCCATTCCAGGAGGGTCAGCGACGTGGCGATCCTAAACAAACGCTCGACGAACGGCAACAAGCCTGAAGCGGCAAACGTCGCCAGCAAAGCGCAGGACGCCGCCGAGCCGGCATGCACCCACACGTAATGCGCGCTGTGCGCCTCCCACAATCCCCCCGCCGTCGAGGTCAACGCGATCGCCAGGGCCGTAATCGAACCGGACGTGATCAACTTGGTGCGCGTGCGAATGTCATCGAGCTGAAAAACCACGACAACCACGCCGGTGAAGAGCGTGATCAGAAGCACTAAGTCGGCATGGATCAAAACGGCCACCAGCAGCGTCGTGATGCACATGGCCCCCATGGCGAATCGTTGCGGGTAGGCAATCGCCAGAACGATGGCTACAAAGAGCGATGGCGCCAGGACGAGCTCGGGAGCGTCAGGCCAGTTGATGACCAGGACTCGGCATAATACCAGCGTACCGAGGATCACCGACGTAAAGGCCAGGGTTCGCGTGCGCACTTCAAAAATGCGCGGTCGGTGCGCCGCGACATACATCAACAATCCGATGGAGAGTGCGGCGACCAGCATCGACAAGCCAACGCGTCGGAGCCATCTCTCCTGACGCAACTGCTTCGCTTCATCGAGATCGAGCTTGAGAAACTCGGTAAAGGCGGCGTGATGGGCCTCTAGCCGCGCAAAATCCTGCGAGCCCAGCACGCTGGGATGGACGAACGGTTCACCCATTGCGTAGGCAATCATCACGTCGGGCGTGCCATCGGCGGCCTTTTGCAACGCCTGTCGCGTTTTCTCCGAATCAAACAAAATGGTCGGCTGCTCCCGCAGGGCCGCCAGTACGATCGCTTCAACTATAGGGCGCAGCTCGAAACGGGGAAACTTTCGCGCTACGACGGCGGCGCTGCCGCTCAACGCCTTTTCGCTACTTTGATGAATAAGGTCTGCATACGGAACGCGGTCGATGGCTGAGGTTTCGCCCTTGCCCGGTCCATTCAGAAGGATGTACTCGGTGGTGCTGGGTGTGTCACGGTCTTCGGGAAACAGGCTGCGAACCACGTATTGTTGCTGGAGCGGGAGACGGTCGATCCACTCCGCGAGCCGCTTGCGCCCCGCGTCGTCCGGCAGATCCACGAGCCCACGAAGAGCTCGATGCGCATTCGCGTCCGCCGGCAGCTTGAGGGGTTCCATGGCCGCCGCGAACGCTTCATAGTCGTCCGCGACACCGGCAGCCTGATAGACACGCATCAAGTCCGACCGAACCCGATCCACCGTAATGGCCTGAGGGTTGACGGAGTATGAGCTGGGCGTTTGGGCGCGGGCCGATTTTCGCGCGTCCTCGGTCTGCGCCGGATCGAGGATCTGAAAGTCGACCTTGGCGTAGATCGGCTGATCGATCCGCTGCCCCACGGCGTAATCCAGGCCGGCATCACCAACCAGGGCGATGATCGTGGCGGCGGCGACAAACATCACCGTTACGGCTACGGGCCAGGAAAAAACCCGCGAGAACAATCTCGTCCGCGCCGTCCCGGTCGTCTTGACGCGCTGCTCCCGCACGTGACGCCGCCGAAACTTTCTTTTTGCCGTCCATCCGAACACGTTTCAAGAACTCCCACAAGGTCGAGGAATGTCGGCCGTCAACAGCCGCTCATCCATCGGACACGTAACGCTACCGTCCGATCTCTTTCGCCGACGCAGCCATCAGGCCGTCACGATGCCTGTTGAACGCCGCGCCCCTCTCGACCATAAGCCTCGACCACACGCTGAACCATCGGATGCCTCACGATATCCACACCGCTAAGGCGAATCGTCGTGACGCCGTCCACCTGTTTCAGGCGACCTACGGCGTCCGTGAAACCGCTGCGCTCCCCGTCGGGCAGATCGCTCTGGCTGTCGTCGCCGGTCACGATCATCTTGCTGCGATGTCCCAAACGGGTCAGAAACATCAACATCTGCGCAATCGTGCAATTCTGGGCCTCGTCCAGAATGATCGCCGCGTTGTTCAAGGTTCGGCCGCGCATGAACGCCAGTGGAATCACCTCGATGATGTCATTCTGCATAAAGCGTTTAGCCTGCTCGAAGGTCATCATATCATGGATCGCGTCAAGAAGCGGTCGCAAATAGGGGTTGACCTTGGCCTGAAGATCACCCGGAAGATACCCGAGCTTCTCGCCCGCCTCCACAGCCGGCCGCACCAGCACGATCCGCTTGATCAAATGCTTTTTCAGGAGCGAGACCGACACGGCGACGGCCAAGTAGGTCTTGCCCGTGCCCGCCGGCCCCAGACACAACGTCAGGTCGCTCGAAAGCATCGCCTGGACATACCGCTCTTGCCCCTTCCCCTTCGGGGCAACCTTGGCGTTGGGCAGAAAAACCTCAAGTTGGTCGCCCGTCGGAACCGCTTGCTTGGACGCCCGATCGATCGAATCTTGTACGAGTTCGTCGGAGACGTCAGGTCGATGGCGCAGCGCCTGCTGTAGCTCATCCAGCACGAGGGCGGCCTTTCGCACGGCGGCGGACGGTCCGCTGATCCAGACCGTCGCGTCACGAGCGCTAATACGCACGTCAAACGCGGCTCGGATCAAACGCAGATTGCGATCCGCAGTCCCGTACAAGGCGCCTCGACGAGAAGGATCTTCGATGGGTACGCTAAGTTCCAAGCGATCTCACGTTCAGACCTCGTGGGTTGGCCCGATGAAAACCATCCAGTCAACCGCCCCCCTGAGTCGCCGCGAGGCGTAACCGACGTCACACGACATTCCAGACCTTCGTCAGCAGAAACCAACCGACCGGCACAGCTACCAATGGACTATCGATCAAATCAAGTATACCCCCGAATTGAGGAATGACCGCGCCGGAATCTTTACTGCCGGCGTCACGCTTAAAGCAGGACTCTACAAGATCCCCTAATTGTCCCGCCGCCGAGAGCAAAACCCCAAAGATAAGGGCCCGCCATAGGGGCGATAACCCACCAGGAGTCTCGACGATGCCGAATGGCACTGAGATCCATTGCTGTTGAGCAATCACCATGGCAAGGGCTGCCGAAGCGATCAGGCCCCCGATAGCTCCCTCGACGGACTTGCCCGGGCTGATCGACGGAATGAGCTTGTGTCTGCCAATCAGCCGACCGGTAAAGTAGGCGCCGATGTCCGAGGCTTTGATCGTCAGAACCACGATCAAGAGCAGCCACGCCCCCTCTTGGTCCGGCACATCCCGGCCGCTTCGCAACTGCACCGCAAACGCACTCAGAAAACCGAGGTGGAACACCATGAGCAGCGTAGCGCCGGCATCGCGAATCGTGCCGGCTGGGTCACGACGCAGGACGGACAGAAACCCCGTGCCGGTAACGGCAACGATCATCCAAACAAGCTGCCAGTACAATCCTTCGACGTCGGTGGGGTCGGAACCCAGCCAGCCCGCAGCCGAGAACCAGGGAGTCAAAACGAGCAGCGCGATCATCCAATACGCAAAACGGGCATGAGGCCTGGCGCCGGAAGAACGCATGAGCCGGTTCAGCTCGAACGCGCCGCGCAGCACGATCACCAGAAACGCCACGGGAAGGATGCTGCCTCGGCTGAGCAAGTCGCCGACCAACCCCTCCCACCGCAGAGATTGACGAGCGATTTCGATGTCGAGCAGGAACAACAGCACCAACATCGCCACGGCTGTTGATCCGTAAGCGATTCGTTGCTGCATTCCGGACTTTACGTTGCTAGCCGCAGGCATGGTAAGGCGGCTGGCAGGATAGTCAGGCACCGACCTACTGTCCACCCGACACCGAACTCAACCTTAGTTGAAGTCCAGCGCTTTGTATGGCGAACCCTTCTCATCAGCCGGGGCGACGGATTATCTACGGCCCCTGCGGACCTTGTTGGCGGCAGGCGGGGCCTGAGCAGCACGTCCCGTTCAGGCAGGTTCCCCCGAACCCACAATCCGCATCGGTCAAACAGATACAGGTGTGGTCGGACAGTCTGCAATACGGGTGGCCGAAGCCCGGACAGTCCGAGTCGTCGCAGCATTCGACACATTCGTTGCTGCAGCAAACTTCCAGAAGGCCGCAATCGTTGGGGTTGCAGCATCCGTTGTCACATTCGTCCGGGACGCCGTTGCCGTTGCAATCCTGGCTCGTCCCGGTGGCGATGTCGCAACTGTCGGCGATACCGTTACCGTTGCAATCCGGCTCACAATCGTCCGGGATCCCGTTTCCGGTGCAGTCCTGGCTGGTTCCACTACTGATGTCGCACTCGTCAGGGATGCCGTTGCTGTTGCAATCAGCGCTCGCTCCGCTGGCGATGTCGCAACTGTCGGCGATACCATTGGGCTGGCAGTCGGGTTCACATTCGTCCGGGATCCCGTTTCCGGTACAATCCTGGCTGGTTCCGCCGCTGATGTCGCACTCGTCCGGGATGTTGTTGCTGTTGCAATCCTGGCTCGTCCCGGTGTCAATGTCCTGTTGATCGGGAATACCGTTGATGTTACAGTCCTCGGAGCAGTTGTAACAGATGAGGGCGAAATCCTGGTCTGTGGTGTCACCCTGGTTGGGAATCCCGTCAGAGTTGATGTCACTCGCGAGCACACGCACGGTTACAGTAACTGCGCCCGGCTGGGTGAGGAAAACGCCCTCGGTATTGTTCTTGACCTCTGCTGTTCCGCCCGGTTGCGACCAGCCGTCGGCACCGAAATTGTTACCACGGTATGTGCTGGCACCAACCTCCACCAACAGGTCCAGGTCATTGTTCCACGCAGGCGTCGATCCGCCCAGGCCGTGACCAGGCGCATCCGTCCAAACCAACATGAATCGCACGGGTTGTGTTGGATGAGACGGCGCCAAAATCGTTACCCACTGTTCCCCGGTGTTGTCGAAAATGATGGGATTATCGAAGTAGCGCGCGCTGACCTGGGGATTGACGACGGCTTCTAGATCCATTCGCCCCCACCCCTGCTTACTGTCAAACGGATGCCCCAGGATCCCGCCGTCGGCATCAAGGTTTCCGACGAGGCCGTGGGCGACCGGTGTGAAGGCCGCCTTAATCAGTGCGGGACTCGGGTCGGATGACGCACCGGGCAGGGTGCGGTAATACTCAATAAACAGCGCGATCGCGCCCGCCACGTGCGGGCAAGCCATGCTCGTCCCGCACTTAAGGCCGTGCGCGCTATTCCTGATGCTCGAGTCGACGTAGCACCCGGGGGCGACCATATGCGGGATGGTTCGCCCGTCGAGAGCGGGGCCGTGTGCCGTGTTACAGGAAAGATCGTTGATTCCAAGAATCCCTGGACAGCCAAAGCAGTTCGGGGTGGAGCCGGTTTGCATGTTGGTTGAACCGATGGTAAAAATGTTCTTGGCCTCATCGGGCGCCCCTTGCGTACTCGTCCCCCCGCAACCATTCATAAAAGCAAGGACATACGTAAGAGACTGATTCCCGGCGGCATTAGGGTCCGCATCACGCACGCCGATGTCGACCTGCATCGTGTCATTGTCATATCCTTGCGGGGTACCGGCGGGTCCCCAACTGTTGCTGGAAAGCGACGCACCATTGTTGTACGAGTCGGTCATGAGCAGAAGCATCCCCTCGGCCTGTAAGTAGAACGGGCTGAAGACTTGTTCCACCAGACTCGCCCCAGGTGCGACACCCAAGCCGCGAAGGAACCCAAAACTTTCCAGGATCCCC
>JADFMZ010000002.1 GCA_022563615.1 Planctomycetota bacterium | reverse complement strand
GGTCCAACCTGATAAGAACTTCCGACAAAACCGAGCCGCTGGCTTTAGCCTGCGCTAAAGTTTGAGTGTCGTGGGCACTTCGCAACACGTTTCGTTAGGCAGTCTAATTGTAGGACGGGTATGTAGTCAGTGTCTATCGCCGGTTGAAATCCGGCGCTGCCGGTTGAAATCCGGCGCTGCCGGTTGAAATCCGGCGCTGCCGGTTGACAACGGGAACCACTCGATTTCATGGGATAGGCTCTTGGTTCAACACACGCCGAGTCGAGCTCACGGTCTGGGGACGAGCATCGCGATCATACACTTGGCGAGATCGGACCGACCGGGACGGCGAAAGTGGACATTCACCAGCGATGATTGAAGTGTGTCGCGCTCGACCTGGGCGGATGCAAAGTTCATCTTTTCACTACCCTGATGATCCGCGACGGGCGAAAGGCTCGAGGTGACCGATCCGTCTTCACCCATCATCATCCCCAAGTGCGTGGCGTAACCGGCGGTGAATGCAATCAATAAACCGGCGGCGTAACGCAGAACCCCCCGATATCGCACCCGCATTACTCCGGGTGGCGACTCGGGCAGGCCTTGAATCACCAGCCGGTTGCCACGCCGCTGAATCGTTACGCGCTGCGGTCCGGGTAGATCACGTAGGGACTTGATCGTCTGCAGTCGGGTTTCGTATTCATGCCTGCACTGGTCGCACCCAGCCAAATGGGCTTCAAACACCGTGCGATCGTCAGGAGACAGCTCATCGCCCAATGCATCCGCCATCATCGACTCAAAAGGTTCACAGTTCATAGCTTCTCCTGGTCATCCCAGCGCGGTCGTAATTGAGCCCGAACGACATCCAACGCCCGCAGGTATTGAGTCTTGACGGTCGAAACAGCCAACCCCAGTTCTTCCCCAATCCGAGCAAAGGTCAGGCCATCATAAATCTTGGCGACCAGCACGCTGCGTTGAGAATCGGTCAGCCGGTCGAGCGCTTGAGTGATATCGTCCCTCAAGACCACCTGGTCGATGGATTGCCCCGGCGCTTCGGCTGGATGCGTAAGACCCGCGATCGCTTCGTCGGATTCGAGCGATCCGTGGCGGCGGACGCGAACCTTGTCGATGGCGCGATTGAGCGTCACGCGTCGAAGCCAACCTCGCGGATGTTGCGGCTGCTGCCGAGCGCATTGTTGGGCCCATTTAACAAATACATCCTGAACGACATCCAGAGCGTCGTGATGACGCCCCAGAAGACGGTAGGCCCAACCGTACACGTCGGCGGCGTAGGGCTCGAAGCCGCTTTCCGGAGGGTCACTTGCGATCGACGCCAACATCGTGCCTCCGTTTGCCCGCAGAATCATGGTCCACGCGTGAGATCACGATCATCTCAACCGGTCGATCCCGAAACGCTCTTCCATCGAACGTCCAGGTAACATAGGCGACGTTACCGTCTTCGCCTTCACGTACCTTCTCTCCATTATGAGCCACAATAGCGCCCGGCATTTGCACCTCGATCTCAAACCCATGGGCTCCAAGCTCGTTGGTGATCTGGTGGAAACGCTTGGCCCGCTGGTAGGCGCGATGGAACACATCCTGCTGGTTTTGTCCGAGGCCTGAATCCGAAAGAGATTGGAGGTAGGCATCATATCCCTCTGCGAGAATGCGATCCGCCTCGCGCCCGTAGCACGCTACCCGCTGATCATCCGTGATGTCTTCGCACAAGTCGAGCAAAGGGCGAAAATGGTCGTTCTTCTCGTAGGCGGATAGTAGCGCCCGGCGAGCCAGGAGGCCGTACTCCGGCGGTAGCTCGGGCTCCAATTCAGCCAGGGCCTCTTTGGCGAATTCCAGTTGCGTAGACGCCTCGATGCCGCCGACCGCCTGCACGATCTTGAGTCGATCATCTCGCGTCAGCTCATCGACAGGTTTATCTGCGAGTTTCTTGGTGTCATTGTCGATCGAATCGTGCCAATACTGCACGTAGGCCCAGCGGCGAGGCGTGTAGGTGCGTCGGAAGTGGAAGTATCGCCCGTCCGCGCGATCCTGAATGGTCAAGGTCGTGGGAAAGTCGAGGTAGAGGTCGGCCTCGGGGTCGTTCTCTTTCGCCAGGTTGCGAGGCAGCGGCTCGCCGGGCGCGAAACGACGCTCCGCCGTGAGCACCTGCGTCTCCTCGTCCTTATCATTGTCTTGTTTCTTGATCTCCCGTTTGACCTTCCAGCCGGTTTCGGGAGTGGGTAAAGCGTCGAAGCGTTCCAGCTCCTCCGCCGAGCCTTCGTACTGAAGCCTCATCAGCACAGCCCCGTCCGCGGTGACGGTAATGCGCTCCTTGCGAAAGGGACAGCCCGCACAGGCCGCCAGGATTGCGAGGGTCAGGATGGTGTAACCAATTCGATGGATGGTCATCATCACGGCAGTCTCCTTTTTTGTCAGGGCTTGTAGACTCCGCTGTCTTGACGTACTGCGCCCCTCTTTGGACGACGAGTTTTTCAATAATAAGAAAAAACGGACCGGAGTGGGCCTTAGAGCGTGTTTAATAAGGGAGGGCGAGGCTCCCGCCGAGCCGTGTACAGAGCCGGAACCGAGGCTCAGCAGGAGCTTCGCCCTCCCCAATCTGGTTCCTGCGCGGCTTTTTAGACACCCCCGAGGAAGACCGGCACACAGGAGTGGCCCTTAGAAGGACAGAGCGAAGTTCGCGATCGCGCTTTGCTGAGCCTGCAGGGCCGCCAGCGCGGATTCGAGCCCGATAAACTGCGCTTCGAGTCGGGCGCGCTTGGCGTCCAGGAGAATGTTGAGACTTTCGATTCGGTTGTTCAGCAGCTCCTGCCGATCGGTGAGCAGCTCGTCTTTTCGGGCGATGACCCCGTCGAAATCACGAGTCAGCTCATCGAGTGTTTCCTGGATGACAGCGCCGAAGCCGGTTTCTTTCGTCGAGAAAAGCTTTTCCACGAGTTGCGGCGATCGTCCGTAGACCTCCAGAAACCGCTCTTCGTCGAATTCGAGCCGGTTGCCGCTTCCCAATCGAATACCGATCAAAAAGAGCCGGGACACCGATGCGTCCACGCCCTCGAACGGGCGCATGATGACCCGCGCCAAGCGCGAGCGAACGAGATCGACGGTGGTGTCTCCGAACAGCGGCCCCCGTTCGAACGTCTCCCCGTCGAAGCTGGAGGACTGGTCGATCGCATCCAGCACGGCATTGTACTGCTCCACAAAACTATTAATGCTTGCCACGATGCCGTCGAGGTTCTGTTCGATGGTAACGGTGACTTCCTCATCGCTTGCGGACAGAAGATCAAACGTGACCCCCTCCATGACACCGTCCAGTTGATTGGTGGAACTGGTCACGAGCAAACCGGCGGACGATCCGTCGGCCCCGATGCTGACCACGGCGTCGCGGGCTTCGGTCAGCGTATCCAGCCTCAGGTCCAGTCCTAGGGAATCGATCATCAACGCCCCGCGACGCCCCGAAACCGCCGAAGTAATCGTCAGGCTGAAGGGACGGACCGAGCTGCCGTCGTTAATGACCGCAGCCGATATCGAATCGTCCGCGTCGCGCAGCTTCGCGGCGATATCCTCCAACGTATCGCCGGCGCTGACCTCAATCTTGATCTCAAAAGAGCCGTCGATGAAGTTGTCTCCGGCGTCAGCCGTTCCAACCAGGCGAAGGTCGGCTGCGATGGACCCGTTGTCTTCGTCCTCGATGGTCAGCGTTTGAGACCCGTCCGCATGATCGACCACGATGATTCCGTCGCCGGTGTCGTTGATACGAGCCTCGAACGCGTCGCCCCCGGCGAAGTTAATTGCATCGATGATTTCGCCCACGGTCTCAATGTTGTTGGCCGGGTTGACAACGTGGACCGCGCCATTGGAGTCAGTCACGCGGAACGGGCCAAGGCTGACGCCGCGCCCGCCGTTGAGCTCTGAAAGCAGCGTATGGCGCGAAATATACTGCAACTGCAGATTGCCGCCGTTGACGGTGCGGTTCGCCGAAAGGTCGAACGTCCCGGCGATTCCCAGATCAGCCGCAAGTGAGCCCGAAACGTCGGAGATGCCCACGACACCCGCGCCTTCAGATTCATCGCGGAGGGCGATCCCATTGTTTGCAGCATTGATCGAGGCGGTTAGCGCCGTCGTGCCGTCGCCGTTGATCAAATCGACGATGTCCTGCAGCGTCTCGGCCTCGCTCAAATCGATGGTTGCCGTTTGCCCCAGACTGTCGGTCAGCGACACGACGCCGGTTCCGATTCCCGCCCCGCCATTCAGCGTCCCCAGCAGCACGGTGTTCAATCCGGCGATCAGCCGACGCGTTTCAAACGGATCATTCGTGCTGAACGTGACGTCCAATAGTCCGAGGTCATCCGCCGCCGTGGAGGGCTGGCCGTTACCATCCAGCCCGGCGGCAATCGAAACCGTGTTCTCAAATCCCAAGGCCCGCAAGGCGATGCCGTTGCCATCCGGTGAGATCGAAGCCTCCACCAGGGCCCCGTTGCCCGGCGCGAAATTGATCGCCCGGATTACGTCTCCCAGCGTGGCGATGCGATAAATCGTTCGGCCAAAAATGGACTCGTTGTCGACATCGCCGGCAATGCCCAGGTCCGCCGCGGCGAAGCCGGAAACATCCTCCACGATCAGATTACTTTCGTCATCGCCGGTCACCTCGGAAGTATCCGTGATCAAAAAGCTGGAGTTGACCACCGTCACGGACGCGGCAACCCCGGACTCCTCGAAAGCCGCCGCGATACGTTGATGCACCTGACGAACGGTTACGCCCGCCGGGGACTCCAGTTCCGTAAGGTCCACCTCCACCGATGCTCCGGCGCGGTCGGTGATGCGAATCACGCCCAGGCGAACGCCTCGGCCGTTGTTGAGCACGCGCAGGTCGGTATCTTCGTTGAACGCAAGAATGCCATTGAGCCCGACGTTGAAGTCGCCGTAGCTTGTGGAAAAGATGAGATCGTTCCCTTGACGCATTCGGCCTATCCCGTTGCCGTCATTGAGAAGCGAAAGCGGCATGTCCATCGACAGCCGCACCAGGTCGCTCCCGTCGATCCGATCGGACGATACCCTGCCTGCGATGCCCAGGTCGGCTGCCGTGGAACCGCCAAGCCGGTCAGAGATGATCAGGTCTCCGGCGCCGCCGCTGAGGTCTTCCACGATGATGCGATCTCCGGTGGCCACCGAGCCGTCGTCCCCGACGTGGGCCAAGCTCGTGACTCGTGCGCGGACCTCGATCCCGGTTTCCGAATTGATGGCGGCCAGGACGTCGCTGACGGTCAGGGCGGTTCGAAGGTCAATCTCGGCAGAGGCGCCGCTACGATCGGTGATCGTGATGACCCCACGCCGGACGCCCGCCCCACCATTGAGGAGCCCCAGGTCGGTTCCATTGTTCACTTTCCCATGACCGACCTCAATCGAAATCGTACCGACACCGATTGGCGTCGTATCCGGGTCGGCAAAGCCCCGGCTGACCATCGACTGGTTCGACACCAGAGAATGAATCCGAAACACCGTGCTCCCCGGGATCGCCGTGTCGCTGGCCGTCGCAGAGATGATGCTATCGTTCGTGCTGGACGAGTTGAACCGTTGGAAAAAAGAGGGCTTATTGAAGTTCGCAACGGCGTTGCGGACCGCCAGGAGCTGTGCGGATAATGCCAGAAAAGCGGTCCGCCGGATGTCGATGTCCTGCACACGGGCTTCGAGATTGCGAATGGGGCGAGATTCGAGGGCGATCAACTGATCGATCAGGTCGGCCGTGTTGATCCCCGATATCAGCCCGATTCCGCTGGAAATGCCACTCATGTCGTATTCATCCGATTACCGTAGCCGGAGCCGCACTTCCCGGAACGCGCGGACCTCCTCCATCATGTTTATCGGCCTCCCGGAGCCCGGCCCTCTAGCCCGGCAGACGCTCCAGACACTCAGGTTTGTTGGAATTCCCTGGAAATGATCCGGGTTTGCTTATGCGTCCCGGCGGATTGGGGGGTTCAATGCGGACAACGGCTCGTACTGTTCGTTCAGAACGTCGAGCGGCATCTTCTGACTGGTCAGAATCTGCACCGAGCCCGTAAGCGTATTGACCGCGACCAGCTCGGTCACGTTGCGAATCTTGCGTTGTTCGATGGAGACGGGGCCTTTGAGTTCCTCACGAAAGACGGTGACCCGCGTCCCAAGGCTGATCGTCACCCCCGATTGGATCAATGTGGAGACGATCAAGCGTGGATTGCCGTTGCCGCCCGCCGCTTCCAGGATCTGTTCGCGCCGTTCACCCTCGGATTCAACCTGCGCCTGTGCCTCTTCGGCCTTGAACATCAGTTCGGTCGCCTTTTCCCGTTGTGTCGGGGTAAGACGCTTGAGGTTGTCGAGCAGGGGTTGGACCGTATGGCGTATGCCCTGGATGACGTCGCGCGTGCGTTGGATTCGATCGTCGATCGTAACGATCTCGACCAGTGCATTGGGGCGCACACCGAGAAAGACGCGTGTCGGTATTCCCGCATCGCTGCCGAGAACCCCTACTCGCCCACCGAGCCTGGCATAGACATGTCCGCCAATGATGCTGGCCTGTTCAGCCTGAAGCTCGCCGTCGGTCCGGACCCGACAATTCAAGAGTTGCGATATCACGGCCAGATCGCCTGCGCAAGTCAGGACAGCCTCGGAGCAGAACTTGGCGACGATACGCCCGCCGGCGGCGACGCTTCCGACGTTGCGGCTGATAATGCCGTTGCGCACAACCACATCTTCCCCGGCGGCAACGACGGCGGCCTCAATCTCACCGCCAACGGTAATGGACCTCCGCGATCGGACTTCGAAGCGATCCATAACCGAACCATTGACATGGACGGCGGTTGTGGAATCGATATTGCCTATCGCGAAATTGACGTCTCCGGATACGAGAAGAACCTCTTCGATCGAAAGGTGTTGGCCTTTTTGTAGGACTTTGCCGGCCAGGTTGCTGATCAACCTGCTGGGGTCGTCGGGGCAGCGGCGAATGGTGTCGCCGATCACCAGCGGCTCGGGCTCTACGGTCGGGTCCACGGGCTCACCCTTGACGTTTCGGCCGGGGCGACTTGGAACCAGCGGAGTGAGTGTGCCCAGGACGGCGTCTTTCTCGACGGTGATGATCGAGTTGAGTGCGTAATAGTTGACCGGCGCGTCGGATTGCCATTCAGCCTGTCGGCTTTGCAGGTCGGGATCCCAGACGAATGCCTCGCTTTGTCCGTTTGAAGTCGGCAGGCCCTTGGCTGCAACAAATCCTTCCGGGCTAGGCTGACCGCTGGGGGAAAGCCTGATGAATTCCTCAATACGCTTCCGGACCGCATCATCCACGACCACACCCTCGGCGGACAAGGCGGCGGACACTTCGTGGACCTCAAGACCTGCGGCGTGGGCGGGGTCTCGAAGGTGGATTGAGGCGGTCATCAGGTCTTCGGCAACCGTGACAACCACAAGCCCTGCTTTGGGTGACGCCTGCGTGCTCATCGGGACGGCTCGGCTTCACCGGTGCGGTCTGTCGGCGCAACACTATGCGCCGCCCGAGCGTTACCCTCGTTTGAAGGACGCTGCTACAACCTGGATACCGGCGGTCCACCCCGACTGCGATTGGATGTCGCGCGCCACGACGGGGGATCCGTCCGCGGCGCCTTCGATCTGCTCAGGGTTGATATCGAGCAAAAGGGCGGCCATGTTGACCAAAACTGCGTCGTGATCTGAGGATCTGGAACCGTTGGAGCGGCGGGGCGCGATCTATCCGTGTACACTGAGGCCTGAAACAGGTTCCGTGCCCTGCGACCTGGCTAGGGTCTTACACCTAGGCGATGCTTACCGGACGGAGGACAACCGGGCTGGAGCATCGCCGTCGCTAAAGCTGCGAGTTGCGTTGGATGTCGGACGGGAAGATCAACAGCCAGGCGTCGATGGTTCCCCCGTGGAACTTTGAGCCGGGTACGCGCGTCTGGCTCGGCGGGCACGATATCCACACTCGGCGAATCATCGAAAAGTGCCTTGCCGGCGCCATCCGACCGCCCACCGGCCCGATCGACGCCGCCTTGATCGCCCCAAAAATCTTGGACGAGGCTCTCTACTTTGCATGCAAGCTGCGTGATCGCGTTGTGGCTAAGGGCAACTTCTGGATCATCATCCCCAATCCCGGATCGACCAAGGTTGACGCATTCCCCGGTACGGGCGAAACCCTTGTCAAGGCCATGCTGGAACTTGACTTTGCCGACGCCGGCAGCCTGCCGATCGGCGCCGAGCACTCCGCGTACGGCTTTCGCGATCGGATCGGCCCGGGACAATCTTGCGCCCCGATGGAATCGCCGTCGTCCTGACCGCGAAGCAACGCCTGTCGAACAGCGAGGCCATCGCACTTACGTTTGGGAAGTCATGTCAATTACTCGATCAACCTAATTCCGGCAGGCTGATGCCTCACCCGCTCGACGTAACGCGCGATCATCCCGCTTTCAAGTTTCTTGTAGAGTTCCACAACCTGAAGGGGATGGTAATCCTTGCGAAGATAGACCCGCGCGTTGGAAATCGGCCATTGCGGGACGGGTGTCCGTCGCCCGTCGTGCCATTGGGGCAGTACGTGAAGGAGCTTGTCAATGCCGGCCTGGATGGCCTTGCAGCCTATCGTGTGGGGACCGTCATCCGCGACGATTTCCGGTCGAGCGTGGGCTAAAATCGGACCGCTGTCGATGCCCGCATCAATGACGTGGATCGTCGCGCCGACATATTGCGGTTCCTCGTTGACCAGCGGATAGAAGTTGGTGCCCGTTCCCCGGTAGTAAGGTGATAGCCCCAAGTGCAGATTGACGATTCGGCCGGCAAACCGCTCCAACAGCGGCGCTTGGATCAAGTTCGTTCCGAACACGACCACGGTATCCACACCCGACGATTCGAGAAAGGCAAGCGTATCGTGAGAGTTGAGATCACCGGGGCGCATGTGGCGAACCGCGGAGAGCGGCCCATCGACCAGAACGTCGGCCTGGGCGCCGAAGAAGATCAACTCCTGCCGGGCCCGCTCCGCGAAATGGTCGGCTAGGACGCCCGTTTCACGGCGGTTCAGATCGCGCGCGTCCACGTCTGCCGGCGAGTAGCCCGTCTCTTCATAGGCGACGGCGGCTACCTCGAAACGCGCGCGAACGGCATTAACGAAGTATCGATGGCGCGTCTCGACACTGGTCAGGATGCCGATCTTCATACATCACCGGCGTGCAATGTGCCCGCCCCCTGAAACCTTGATCGCGGTCACGCGAACACCTCGGCATAACAAAAAAGGAAGCCCGAACCGTGCCGGCCCGGGCTTCCCCTGGATTCACTGAATTCGATGGTCGCCACGAGTACAGCGACTCGTGGCGCGTTGGACAATCAACTTAGTAGGTCAGGGCATGCGTGTAAGCAATCGTCGCACCGAAGTTGGGCGCGTCACCCGCATGATCCAGACCGAACTGCAGGGACATGCCCAGATTCTCGAAGTCCGACATCGCCCATTCCCAACCGGTTTCAAGCGTGTTGACGTTGGAGCGGCCGTAGTGCGTGCTGGTTCGGTTGACGTAGTCCAGAACCCAGCGCACCGCGCCATCGGAACAAAGCGGGCCGTCCATGCCCAACACAACGCCCCATTGGAAATGACGGAAGCTGTCGCGATCGTCAAAATTGTCAGAGGATCCAAACGACCCACTGCCGCCGGCGCTCTTCCAGTTGTCTGAGTTCACGGTCTTGCCATAGATGTTGAAGTGCGAACGAATGCCGCTGTCGTACTCGTTGGTCAGGATCAACCGTTCTTCGAAATCGATCCCGTTTGAGTTGTCTCCCGTTGGAATACGGAAACTAGATTTCAACGCCATCGCATGCATCCCATCCACCGGATCCGCAATGCGCCATGTGAAGCCGACGTTGGTGTCGAAGTTGCCCTCATCCAGAGCACCGGCGTCTCCACCGTCTCCCATCCAGATGGGAACCGAGGCGAAGACCTCCAGGTTTTCCGCAGCACCCCAGTAAAGACTGGGTGTGAGGACGAAGTCATCATCGGCATCACCGTTGTTGAAGGGTTCTCCGCCCGTCTGAAAACCGAACATGAACCGCAGATCCACTGCCCCGGTCTCGAGAACCGTAGCATCGTCCATGAACCACAAACCACCGATGAGATCAGTGGAACCCGACATCGTAGTTGTGGTCGTCACCTGCGTTACCTCGGATTCCTGGGCGATGGCCGACCCGGCGACCGCCATTGCACACAACACTGTAAGCGTTCGATACATCGATTTAACTCCCAATACATGAAATAGGGTCAATACCGAGCGTCCGCGAACCGCGCCGTTCACCCAAGACACTCGTGACAAGCCGACCGAATACTACCGCGCCCTCCGTCTGCGCCAAGTACCAAGCCAAAGCGAAACCCGGAAAGTGTGGGGGGAAAGCGCAAAACCGATCGCCCAATAGACGATATCGGGGGGCTATCCAATAAACTATTACGTATCATATAGTTACAACGACGCCGAGGCCGTACAGCCATCCGCAATCCGATCCTCACAATCCCTTGGCGACGGAAAACGCGGATGACAGGGTTAGTGGATAGACGGCCTCGTGCGCCCGCCCGGAGAGTTTGTCCTCAACCAGCACCTTCAAAACGTACTCGCCGGCGGGAAGCGTGGGCGGCAGCGCGACGCGTTGTGCGATGAAAAAATCCATCCGGCGCTGCCGGCATAGATCCACAATGTCAGGCTCCTCGTACTGCCACATGGATTGGCCATCGGTCGTCAGAAGCTCCAAGCGGGTTCCCAATCGGGTTTCAAACAGACCGCCCTCTTGCAGCTGCGATTGGAAGTTGCGAATCTCGCAGTACACGATGGTTTGGATCGTGCGGCCTGCGATGAAATCCGCAGGGCTCATCTCGTCGTACACGCCGAACGTTACGACCCGACGGCACAAAGCGATCGTCGAAACAACCGGATCCATGTGCTCCGCCAGCTTGTAGCGAAGTTCTTCGGCGGCTTCCAGCGCCGTCGTCCCCGTGGACATCGGATTTCGCAACCGATCACGCAGGGCCACCACGGTCTTGAACAACGCCGTGAGCAATCCGTTCGCTCCTTCGGACAGATCGGGAGAAGGTTGGACGGCCTGATTGTCTCTGCCGGCAGCGAGTTGTACGAGTCGCAGGCGCCACTCGGCCTCCACGTCGGCGCCCGTTTCCGCTTGCGATTGTAGCCGGGTAAGCAGTTGGTGGATCAACGGCCCCTGATCGGACGGCGCCGCGTCCATCGGTGCGTTTGTGGTTTGGGATCTCTCGTGATCGTGGGCGTTCGGCTCACCCGCGATGGGAACCACGATCGAAACGGACTGCAACACGGGAAGCGTCGGAGGGGGACGTTCGGGGGAACGATTCGGCAGCGTCATCTGCGCGTTGGCCAGGGCGCCGTCGTGTTGCTCCAGCACGGGGGGCGCCGGAATGGTTTCCGATGACGACGCTGTCCGAGCACGAGGCGTTGGATCGACCGACGGCATAGCCGCCGGCGTGGCCTCCGCCGGCGCCAAAGGCGCTAACGGTGCGTTGCGGAAGTGGTACTCATTCGTACGTTCGAGGAACTCCTCGATCGCAGCAAGATCAAGGCGACGCCTTGGAGCATCAGCCGGTCTGTAGGAGGCAGATCCCGCCGGCGGCGGCGCGTCGGCAGGGTTTGCCGATCGCTCCCGCCAAACGCCTCGCGGGCCACTGCACCCGCCGGGCAGCAGGATTCCCGAAACCGCAAACACAAGTGAGACAATCAGACGATCTTTGCCAGTACTTATCATTCGGGCATCCCTGCCGGTTTGCTCGCCGCCCTCCGTGGGTCAGCCCGCACGCGCGGCGTGTCGTACGATGAATTTTTCGATGGCGACGTCGGCGCCGGAGGCGCCGGTTTTGATCGCCAGATCCGCAGCTAGTAAATCACGTTGCCATTGTTCGAGCCGCGCCCTTGGCGCTCGCTCGAGCCGGCGTTTCAGCGTATCCGCATCGGTAAAGAAACGCGGCGCCAAAGCCCGCAGGTCGGCGCCCTGCTCCCATTCGCTCCGAGCTTTCAGCAATTGACCGACGCTCCAGGACAAACCGCCGATCGCCCGGGCGGGAGCGGCTCGATCCGTAGCCAACACCTGCTCCCAGTGGTGCAGCGCTTCCGACGGCTGGCCGCTGGCGATCGCATCCATCACGGCAAACACCTTTTCTTCTCGATACCGCCCGGTCAGAGCGCCAACATCGTCAGCCGTTATGTCGGCCCGTTCGCCGACGAAGGTGCACAGCTTGGAAAGTTCGGAGTCCAGTCGGCCTAGTTGATCTCCGGAATGGTCACGCAGTCTTCTGGCCGCCCCGGGGGCTATGCGCTTGCCATAGAGGTTTCGCGCCCGCTCGACGATCCATGCGATGCATGCGGCGCCTCGGGGGGCCTCACAGCGCAGAACGCGCCCCTGTTTGTCGATTATCTTGTTCAGCTTCGTGTTCTTGGGAAGAGTGCTGCACAGCAAGACAAGCGTCCCGCCGGGTGCAGGTTTAGCGCAGTACTTTTCCAACAACTGGCGGTGAGCCGAGATGAACCCGTCCGCGTCGTCCACGATGACCACGCGATGCCCCATCAGCGAAGGCGTTCGGACGTCGTCCAGCACAGCCGCCGGACCGGCGGACCGACCATCCACCCGCACCGGACCAAACGGGTCCAATGAATCCCCCAGCGCTTCCAGAAACCGTGCGAGCGCCTCAGTGCGCAGCAAGCCTTCCGAACTTACGATGGCATAAACGCCGGGTGGTGCGTTGGATGAGGGTTGCATGATCGTTCGGGAAAACTATGGAGCTGCCGTCTGCGGCCGGCCCCCACGCCGATACGTGCGGGACACTTCCGCCATGACCGCCAACCGTTTGCGAGCCTCTTCCACGACATCGAGCGCCTCAGGATCCATTTGCGTGGCCCGCGTGTAGCACTCGTGCGCCAACATCTCGTCCCCCTGATAGACGGCGACATCGCCCAGGTGCATCCACATCCGGGCGTCCTTGGGATCGTACCTCAAGGCGGCGCGGAGCCGATCCGACGCCATCACATAATCCTTTTTCTGCATGTAGACCCGGGCCGACCCTCCCAGCGCCGAACGTAGGTTGGGCTGTTGTTGCAGGGCGATATTGTACGAGGTCAACGCCCGATCCAGGTCGCCGAGACGATAGAGCATGCCGCCCATCCGGGCAAACGCCTCGGTCATTTTTGGATTGAGCCGAACGGCCTCGCGCAGTTGAGCGATCGCGTTTCGATACTCGCCGCGATCTCCATGCCTCTGGGCTTCGGCGAAGAGGCGATCCGCCAGATCGTTGGCGCGTTTCGAGCCGGTCAGGGCGGATGTTCCGATGCCCAAAGGCAATCCCGCCTTGGCGCCGAGGCTCGACCGCGTCAATGAAGCCAGTTCCGCCGTGACGGGCGGAATCTCAACGATCTGGGCCTCGCTGTGGACACGATGGCCACCCTGGTCCTGGACCGTTACCCGCACGGAGACCGAGCCCACAAGGTTTTCCGGACTGCGCCAATCGAAGCGTCCGGTGTTGGCCAGCGGATTCGGGGTCACCGGATTCCAGGTGTCATCCGGCAAGGACCGGTAGCTAATCTCCACGGGCCTCGGCAACAAGTGCGCATCAATGGCGGTCCACCGGATCTGAAGCACCCGCCGACCTAAGGCTGTGGATGGACGAATCGGATGCAGTTGAACGACCGGCGGAGTGTCATCGACAAATGCCCACAGTTGAGGCGCCGTGGACGGCGTCGGGGGTTGGCTCGAAGCACCCGTTGCGTTCGTCAGCACGAGGAAGAACCCGAACAGCCCTTCGGTTGGGGCGTGAAACGTGATCGGAGATTGCCGATCCTCATCCGGGCTGTAGTCTTGCCAGGTTTCCCCTCGGTCGAGCGTGTACCAAAGCGCTACCGAGGTCAGAGGCAATGCGTCGTCGCGCACTTCGTAGGCGATATCGAACACGCGCGCGTGAACGGCCACGTGTTCCTGCCCGACGACAACAGCGCCGGTCGTCGTCGCAACCGCCAGGATCAGGCATCCCTGCCAACGCATGGTTGTGGCATCCTTACCGAAAGGCGATGGTGGACGTCGAATGACGGTCTCACCGGGCTTCCAGCCCTTCTCTCCGGCCTCTTCCTGTGCGGAATCATCGGATGCTTGAGTGGCTACGCTCCACAAAATGGATCGGCTCGCCGCGTCCGAGCGAGGATCGGGTCTGCGCCGATCTGACCCTATTCCCAATATTGTCGTCCGACCAAACGCGACTGGCTCTATTAGTATCGCCTTGATACTGGCAGATGCACTCGTCACGCTCATCTACCGACCAGTTCAACATATGCTAATATGAAACAATAGGTTATGGTGTTGCCGCAGTTGATTGAAGATGTCGGCACCCTGTTCTTGCACAGAGTGATGTCATCGCGTAACCGGTCCGAGTGACCGAGACCTGTTGCGGCTGAAAAACCACCGAAAGATGCTCAGCAAAATTGATTTGCGGCATCCCGAAGGTTTGCTACACTGTCCGGCGCGAGGTAGTTGTTTTTTTCGACTCTCTCTTTGAGGTTAACCACAATGGATGAGCCGCTCGTACAGGCGTATGAACAATTGAAGGAACTGGTAGAGTCTGCCGTGGACGATGTCGCCAAGGCTTCCGGGGGCAATAAGGCCGCTGGAACCCGTGTGCGAAAGGCCATGCAGGACATCAAGGAGGCGGCCCAGGCGGTGCGCAAGAAGATCCTGGAGGTTCGCTCGGAACAGTCGTCTACCTCCGTTTAGCGCAGCGTTCGCCTTTCGAATTGCTGGTTTCATGACGGTAGGACGAAGCTGAGCCGCTCCAAGCCGCTCGGAAGATCCGAGGTGCCTGCTTGCCGGAAGGCTCGCCTTTCCTCGATCATGGCGTCCGCCGGACTCCCACCATGAAGGTGGGCGGAGCGCGCATCGAAGGGTTCTGTCACCTATGAAATGGGGGCGCCCTGATCAAGCGCCGGCTCAGGCCATGCTTGATCGGCCGTCCACGGCCCATCGTTGTTGGACCGTTTCATCGTTCAATCCACAAGCGATCGAGCATCCGTATGCCCCGATCGGAGTGAGTAGGGCATGCCACCACCGTTGTTGATTGACCTGACTCAGGTGGATCTGGATCACACCTGCCTGACCCGCCGGGAAATCTATGAACGGCTTCCTCACGCCTTTGAGTTTCAACTGTTGGACGGTTTGTGCCTGTTGGATCGGGATCGGAAGCTGGTGGTCGCCTACGCGGACATCGATTCCGAATCCTGGTGGGTTCGCGGGCACATCCCCGGTCGGCCGCTTCTTCCCGGCGTACTCATGCTCGAGATGGCCGCCCAGTCCTCGGCGATACTGGCCGGGGCCCTCGGCGGGCACGATGCGTTTGTCGGATTTGGCGGGATCGATCGATGCAAGTTTCGCGAGACGGTGGTGCCGCCCGCGCGGCTCTACATCCTATGTACCAGCGTGGAGTATCGCCCCCGAAGAGTCATTTCCGACACGCAAGGCGTTGTGGACGCAAAGCTGATCTTCGAAGCACGGATTACGGGGATGACGCTGCGCTAGCCCACCCTTCATGAATCGCGTTGCTCGTAGATTAGTAGTCGTAATAGTTGACGGTGTTATCGTCCGTGTCGTCCGTGTTGGGGATGATCTCGCCGGTATCCTTGTTGTAAATCCAGCCCAAGGTTGCGTCCGTGATTTCATCGACGGCGCCGGAGAGCGGGTCGGCCACGCTCATCAGGATTCCGGTGGCCTTGGCGGCATTGGGCCCGACGGGCACGGGCGGCATGCGCCGCAGGTAGGGGCCGAACTCGGTGCCCGCGGCGCCGGAGATGTCGGTTTTCTCGGTGAGCTGGCGGATGACGGTGGTGTTCAGGCCATCGGCGCCTGGAAAGGCTCCGTTGTGCTCAGCCGCATACATGTCGATCGAGTTTCGCATCGCTGCCAGACTGCCGCGCAGCGCCGACTCGCCGGCGCCCTTGGCGCCCCGGCTGATTCGCGGCACGGCGATCGCGGCGATCACGCCGATGATGACGACCACGATGACCAGTTCGACCAGGCTAAAACCGCGTTTTTTGGTATTGGTTTTGTTAATCATGGCGTAATCAAGACCTCCAGGATTCAAAAGCAAGCGGATGCGATCTGATCCGTCGCCGGAAAGTGGGCGACGGGACAACGAGTCCCTGCTCCACTTGCCAATTCCGTACACTCTAGGATATCGTCGCGTACCGGAGTCGGGTTTAGTCACCAGTACGACTCTGCGCGGTTTCCAGTATTAGGACGGCCTCTCCATCGGGGCAGGTGAAACTGGCCCGAATCCCCTCCACCTTTGTGAGCCTGCATCCGTCGACGGTCTGCCCGATCCGCACCCAGAGCCCGTCCACGATGGCGATTTTCAGACGTGGGTCGTCCAGGACGGCTTTGAGGTGGTGGCCGGCCAGGAACGCAAGGCGGCTGGTCGATGACGCATCGCCCCGTGTTCCCGTTCCGCCCCGACCACGAGCATTTGCCGCACGATCGGAACCGAGGTGGTTATCGGGCGGGGCGAATAGATCACGCATCGGCTCGGCTGGATCCATTGGTTTGAGCATCCGGGGGAACGGCAGCTCGGGAATCGAGACGGTCTTCCTATCGGCGTCAGCATCCGAAGGTTTGAGGCTTGGCTTACGCACATGCGCAAGGGCTTCGGCAGGTGCAGTGGCTCCCTGCGTGATGACCAGGCGATCCACGAGCAGCGCAATGCCGCACAGACCGATCACACCAAGATAGATTCTCTTTTTCTTCGCGCGCAACACGACGTTTACCCGGTATCCGAATCGTCTTGTAAGGGCGGTGCCGAAAAAAGACTGAAGGTCAATCTTGCGACGCGCATCTGGAGGTCTTCTGTGTGCGCACTCGGAGAGGCGTCGATTTGCAGGTATCCGATATCAGCCCAATAGTTCGCTGACTCGACGCCATGAAGGAATAGCATCAAGTTGGAAATTGAGCCAGCCACTTCATAGGTATGCCGGTGTTCGACCAATCCCGGGTAGGACCGGGATCCCATGGGAGAATGACGAAGAACACGCAGGGAATGCTCAGTCGCCAACCTGGACAACGCCCGAAAGTAATCTTCCACGGGTGCTTCATCCGGTAACCGACCCCTCGTGGAGAGTCGGGCTTGATGGTCTTCAAAGAGGTTCTGCTGTCGCTCATGCTCGGCGTCCAGCGCGGCAAGTTGTAGGTGGGCCGTTCGCACGGAGCGGGAGAGGTTGTGGATATCCACCGATGTTTGATCGGTGCGCAGAATGGTCAACCACACCAGGCCGCAGACACACGCCGCAGCCGTACCGCCCCCGATCAGATCGACGATCCTCAACGGCCAACTACCGGAATGCCATGACGTTACCATTCGCACACAATCTCGAAACGAAAGTTGGATTCGCGCTCGCCCTGTTCGCGCGAAGTTCCTGCAAGGGAGACACGATGAAAAACGCCGGTTTCCTTTAGGTTCGTCACAAACGCAAGCGGGTCTGACGCACCGGTGGCTCGCCCGATGAGCCTGAGTTTCCGCGGCGCCTCAATCATCACCTGTGGAGACGCCTGGCCTGCGGGCGGGCGTTTCACAGCTGGGGCGGGTCGCGAAGGCCCCCGGCCGGGAGTTTTCGGGTCGGTCGCCAACCGGGTCAACCAGCACTGGGGAGGCATCGCCGACCCGATCAAGGCCAACATTCCCGACCACGCCCGTTTAGAGCGAAGTGCGTCGGCGCGTTGGAGCCGCAGGAATGCGTCCTCGGCCTGCCCCTCGACGACCACCAGCTGTTTGCGCATCGCGGTCAGTTCCCGCGTCAATAGCGTGCGCTCTAACTGAAGCTCCTGGGCCTTGGCTTGCTGCACACGGTCGATGCAAACCGGGACGGCCAGCGAAACGCCGGCAACCAGGTTGATCAGCGTCCACCCTTTGATGTGCCTTCGCCGGACCTGGGCGTCCTGAACCCGTTTGGGAATCAGATTGACGGTAATCATGCGACGGATCCGATCGCCAACCCAAACGCGGTGGCCATGGCTTCCAACGGAGCAGAGCCAAGATGATCTTTGCCATCCCCTTCACGACCCGAAGCGTATTGCAGGCGACAGTGTTCGGAGTTCAGGTAATCCGAAACCCGGCGAACGGTGATGCCCAGCGCCTCACTCCAGTATTCCGGCAGGTTCTTCATCGCCGCCCCGCCGCCTACGAGAACGAGATCACCGGCCTGCCGTCCGGCGTAGCAGCTCAGGATATATTCATAGGACCGCTTCACTTCGGCGGTGATCTCATTCAATTCCGGCCGCATAATATTGAGCAGGATCGCCGCCAGTTCACTGTCGGGTACGCTCCCCTCCGTTTGCCGCAGCCCCCGGCCGGCCAGCGCGATGCCATGCTCGCACTTATGGATCTCGGCTGCTTTGCGGCTTAGGTGTAGCGACTCGGTGATACTTCGGGTCCATGAGTCACCACCGCTCCCGACGAGACGCACCAGGACGGGCACGTCATCCACGCACAGCACCAGGCGACTCCCGCGATGGCCCAGGTCGAGTACACCCCACACGGTTTCAGAAGGCCAGCGGTGAATAACCGATCCGAGCCGGGTCAGCGCCGTGGCGGAGGTTTCCACTGAACTACAATACAACCCGGCGCGCGTACACGCTTCAACCGTTTCGAGGATTCGTTCGCGCTGCGCACCCACGCCGATAGCATTGGATGCGCCGGTGGAAGCCTCCGGCAGGGCCCAGTGCCGCACCTCGACGCTGTCGGCGGAAGCGTTCATCAGCCGCGCGACTTCCCACTGAATCGCGGATCCACCGTCCTGCGTCTCCTGCGTCAAAACGGCGCGGGGCATGTCGAGCGCGTGGAACTCCACGTCGGGAGCATCCAGTGACGCCACGGCCTTACGACCCCGAAACGACGAGACCGGTACGCACGCGCGGATTCTTTCAATCCGCCTGGCCAGGGAAACGTCCGCCGAATCCAAGTCGATGCGCGTCCGCTCGTTGCGGAAGGCGTGTAACGTCTCGAATCGTTCGCCTACACAAACCAGTTGCACGGCGCGCACGCCGGTAGAACCGACGTCCAACCCAATCGAGGTCCGTGTGCCGCGTGTCTTGTGCCATTGAACCACTGTTGAGCATCTCCCAAAACTCTAACAAAACATGGCCACGAACGATCGAAGCTGCTGGATGATCGCGCGGGCTAAAGCCCGCGGCTCAGTTTTGTCAGAGTTCCCAAGTCTCCAACGAAAGATGGCTGCCGTCGCTTCGTGGCCGCGTTATTGCAGGGCCGCCGTCATATCGAACATCGGCAGGAACAAGGAAACGGCCACGCCGCCGACCACCACGCCCATCACAATAAGTATTATCGGCTCCAGCAGCCGCACAATCGTTTTGACCAGCTCCTCATTGCTTTCGTCGAGGACGTCGGCGCAAAACGTCATGGCGCCGCCCAGGTTGCCGCTTTCCTCGCCGGTGTGAATCGCCTGGCAGATGTAAGGCTCGACCAGCCCGGAATCCTCAAACGCCACACTGGGATGTCCGCCCGAGGTGACTGTTTTTTCGACGTCGTCGAACATTTCCTGAAAACGTCGGTTGCTCGTGGAGCCGCGCGCCAGATCCAGAGTTTCCAGAACCCCCACGCCGCTTTCCAGCAACATACCCATGGTGCGAAAGATCTGGCCCTGAATCAGCCGCGACCGCAGACGACCCAGCATCGGAATGCTGATCTGCACATCACTGATCCATTGGCGCCCGCGCGGAGTAACCAACAACCAGACGATAGCGGCGACCATCAAGCCCAGGCTGACCAACATGTGGGGCCAATACGTCTGGATCCCTTCCCCGAGTCGTAGCAGGAATTGCGTGGTCGGCGGGGGTTCAATCCCCAGTTGGTCAAACATCACCTTGAAGCGCGGTAGAACAAACACCAAAAGGGCCTGAAGTATCCCGGTACACATGAAGATCAGCAAGGCCGGGTACGCGGCGGCGCCCAAAACCTTGTTACGCATGGCCCGACGCTTGCCGACGATCTCCCCGAGGCGGTCAAACATTTGGGACAAGTTTCCGGTGGCCTCCCCGGCGCTGACGATGGCGCAATAGACGGAATCGAAGGTGCCCGGGTGCTTGCGTAACGCGTGGGCCAGGGACACGCCGTCTTCCAGGTCGGTCACAACCTGCCCCAATAGAACCGCGTATTTCTGGTTTCCCATCTGGCGCTTGAGGGCGGCGATCGCCGGAACGAGCCCACTGCCCGATCGGAGCAGCATGGCCAACTGGCGCGTGAACATGACCAGAACTTTCAACGGCAAGCGCGGCGACAGGGACAATGTCCCCGATGCCTGTTTGTTGGCGTTCTCGGAAGCCTGGCGAATATCGGTGACGAAAAGCCCCTGGCGTCGCAGGTGCTCCACGGCTTCGCGCGTCCCGACGGTCTCCATCTGATCCCGGGTGCGTCGACCCTGGGCGTCCAAGGCCTCGTAGGTCACGAGCATAATGGCGCCTCGTCAGATCCCGCCCCGGTCGGGTCGCCAACATCCAACGCCTCGGAGCGGGTCACACGGAGCACCTCTTCGAGCGTGGATTCGCCGGCGTCAACCAGGTCGAGCGCTTTCTCTCTCAGGGTTCGCCAACCGGTTTGCGCTAGATAGGCTCGGATTTTGATTTCCGACGCTTCCGAGTGAATGATCCGCTTGAGTTCCGCATCCAGAATCATCACCTCGTAGATGCCGATGCGACCTCGAAAGCCCGTGTGGTTACATTCCCGACACCCCTCACCCTTTTGGAACAGTTCGTTCGCGCGGTGCTCCCACCCTACGCTGCTGAGCAGGTTCGACGGTGGGTAATAGGAACTCTTGCAGGAGGGGCAGATCGTACGCGCCAGCCTTTGCGCTACGAAGCCCAGCACCGACGACGCAATCAGGTAGGGCTCGATTCCCATATCCAACAATCGCATCACGCCTCCCGGACAATCGTTGGTGTGCAGTGTGGAAAGCACCATGTGCCCCGTCAGCGCCGCCTGCACAGCCACGCGAGCGGTGGACTCATCCCGAATCTCGCCCACCATCAGCACATCGGGATCCTGTCGCAGCACCGATCGCAAGGCACGAACAAACGTCAAGCCCACCCGCTCATTGACCTGGATCTGATTCACCAGCGGCAACTGGTACTCGACGGGGTCTTCAATCGTGACAATGTTGGTGGCCTCGTTGCGCAGCAGGTCCAACGCCGAGTAGAGCGTCGTGGTCTTTCCGCTTCCCGTCGGCCCCGTGACCAACAGCAGGCCGTAAGGACTGTGAATCATCGCTTCGATCGCACGGCGGTCCCGGTCCTGCACGCCCAGCGATTTCAGGTCGAAACTCAAGTTGGCCTTGTCCAAAATGCGCAGGACGATTTTTTCACCCAGAATGGTCGGCATGCTGGAGACGCGCAAGTCGATTTCCCGGCCGTCGGCGACCAGGTGGACGCGGCCTTCCTGGGGCAACCGCTTCTCCGCGATATCCATACGACCGATTACCTTGACGCGCGAAACGATGGCGGCGTGCATGCCGCGCGGCGGTCTGAGCATCTCACGGAGCTGCCCGTCGATTCGATAGCGAATGTAGGTTGCGTCGCGGTCGGGCTCGATGTGGATGTCGCTAGCCCCAGCGCGCAGCGCCGTTAGGATCGCCAGATTGATGAGATTAATGACCGGGCTTCCCTCGACCATTTTGTCGAGGTCGGTGACGGGCCCCTCGTCGATCGCCTCCGTCTCCGAGATGTGAACGTCGCTTTCCTCAATCGAGGCCAGGAAGGAATCGACGTTGGCGTCGGCCGACAGATACTTGCGCTGGTACTCCGCCAGGTTCTCCTCGACGACAAGGACCGGACGGATCGAACAACCGGTGAGTTTGCGCAGGCGGTCCTGAACGGGCAACGACTGGGGCTCCACCATGGCCACCGTCATCTCATGGCGGACGCGAAAAAGCGGCAGAACCTTGAGTTGCTCAGCCTCTTCCTTGGGAATGCATCGGGCCACCTCGGGATCGATCAGTCCGTGCCGCAGGACGCAGCCTTTGACGCCGAGTTTTTGGGCCAGCGTTTGAACCAGGGCGGCGGAGGAGATCGCCCCGATGTCAAGAAGGGCGGCGCCGATCCTGCCGCCCGATGTCTTCTGACGGGAAAGCGCGTCGGTAAGCTGTTCCTGGGTGATCAACCCGTCGCGGACAAGTTGATCGCCCAGTCGCATCGTGTTGTCTGTGGCAAGGCTGGTCATATCGGTGCACCGTCGATGGTCAATTCAGAATACCTGGCGCCTCCTCTTATTGTTGCAGCACGATTGAATGGACGGTTGGGCCACCTCGTTTCGAAGTGGGGGATCTCATTCGTGGGAACGCAAAGATCATCTTTGCCCTACCCTTCGATGAATCGTTTACCCCACGTCTGAAGACGTGGGCCACCCATTCCAATGCTCAAAGGAAACTCCTTACCGCGTCCTGCACGTCCTCGAAAAATCGGAATCGATGAGCCAGACCGGTCAGTTCCAGGATTTCCCGACACCCCGACGTAACCCTGGCCAGGCTTAGGCTCATCGCTCGGTCGCCCAACTCGTCGGTGGCGTCGAGTAACCCCGTCAAGGCTGCGCTGTCCATATAGGGCACTTCATGCATCGAAACCACGACGCGCGGATTGGCCGACTTCAGCCGCGCCAATAGTGTCTGGGTGAACTTTTCACCGTCCTGATCCACCAGTGCGCCGACCGGTGTAAAAACATCCACGGTGCCGACCTGTTGTCGTTCGATCTTCATGCCTTGGCCTCGCACGTCCGCAGGCTCTCCGGCATGTCACTGGCGATCCGTGTCTGCTCCCGCCTTGCGCGTGTGCACTGGGTGAGCGCCTCGGATACGAGGGTTCGCAAGTCCGGCTGCCCCGTTCCGCTTCCCGCCAGGCCGCATCGAACGGTCACCTGGATACGCCACCGCTCCCGCTCTGCACACAACTCCGCCAAACGTAAGGTAAGCTGATCCATGATCAGCGACGCAAGCTCTGAATCGACCCGACGAAGCAGCAACACGAATCGCGAGCCGTCGAAACGTCCCAGGCCGTCATCCGCGCGCAGCTTCCAGCGCAGCATGCGGCTAACCTCTCCGACCAGTTCGTCGGCCACGTCCCAATGCCCCGAATCGTTGAGCGCGCGAAGCCCCTCTAAGGTGACGACCGCAACGGCGACCGGTTCACCTCGCGCATAGGATTGACGGAGCGACTGCTCAGCCAGGCGCAAGAAAGTTTCTCGGCTGTCGAGCCCGGAGACAGGATCTTCGTGAATAGCCCGGCGGCTACGCAGCGTCTCCAACAACAAACACCAACACTGGCCGATCAACCGACTGGCTGCATGGAGCTGCGCCCGGTCCCATGCTGGGGCCGCGTCGAGCCGGCCGACGATCACGACACCAAGGCGGCGCGTTCCCTGCGTGACGGAAAAACACCAGGCCGGCGGTTCTGATTGCGAACGCTGGGCGAGCTCTTCGATGAATCCTCCTTGAAGCGTGTCGCCGGCGACGTACATCCGACCGGTCGTGAGGACGTGGCCGACGATCCCTTCACGCGCGGGGATTCGAGGAACGACGCCGGACGGGTCCGCCTCACATAACCCCATCAGCTCGCGACCTTCGTTGACGACGGCAAATGGTTTGACGTGGGTCGCCTTGCAGCATCGATGCAGTGCCGTGCGAATGAACTCGCCGAACTCCGCCCAGGCGTTTTGGACGCCGATCTCACGATGTGTTTCGAGCCAGTCGTCGAAATGGACCATGAGTTCGGACAGCCCCTGAAGCGCCCCGGCGCCTTCGGGTTCTTGGGCCTCCTCGATCGGCAGAGGCCGGGTTGCGGAAGTGTCGGATACTCCATGAACTTCCACTATGGTTCCGGACCACACACTGACGGCCACGATGGCAACCCCGCCGGCGATGAACGTTGCAAGAGTCCACAGATCGTATGCCACCGGACCGGATTCCGAGGCCCGAACCAGGACGACCCAAAACAGCGCGCAGAGGATCCCGACGCCCCAGCTCCAGGTGCGCCCGAGAAGTCTTCCCGCCACGCCGACAGCCAGAACAATGGGAAACCACGGTAGGATGAGTGCCAGGGACATGTCAGTTACTATCCTCCGGATCGTCTCCTTGGGCCCTAATGTGGGCGAATCGGCCGGCCCGCTCCACCATGCGATCCCAGGCCTCGGAATCGTCCTCAAGCTGTTCGCGAATCATCTGATCGAACACAATCTGCAACTTGGGATCCACCGTCGCACCCGCCTCGGCCGCAAGAATCTCCAAGGCCTTTTGCCAACTGAACGCCTGCCGATAGGAGCGGTTGGAAGTCAAGGCGTCGAACATATCCGCCATTTGAATGATGCGCGCCTGGAGCGGGATGTCCTGACCTTTCAAGCCGGAGGGATACCCCTTTCCGTTCCAATGTTCGTGGTGATGCAGGATGCCGCTTAGCGCGTCCGCGAGCTGCGGAACCTCCTGAATCACTCGATGGCTGCGAACCGGGTGTTCCTTGATGTGGGCGAATTCCGCCTCCGTAAGCTTGCCCTCCTTCTTGAGCACATCGTCGCGTATGCCGATCTTGCCCACGTCGTGCAACAGGGCTGACCATTGCAACATTTGCAGATCGACCTCGCGCAGCTTCAATCGCTTGCCCAGTTCCGTCGCGTAATAACCCACCCGCAGGGAATGCCCACAGGTGTATTCATCCTTCTGGTCCACCGCGCTGACCAGAGAACGAACCATGGCGACGGACATGGACCGCATCTCTCGGACGAGCCGCTGATTGCGGATCAGGTCGCCGCAGAAACTGGAGAGCGACTCCACAAGCAACATGTCGGAGGCCCGAAAATCGGGTGATCCGTTCGATCGCGCCAGGACGATCGTGCACACCAACGCGGTGCCGGCAAAGATGGGAGCCACCATGACCTCCGCAATAGCGACGTCGGGCGACTCGGAAGAGCCCGCGTGGGCAGGCGTCTGCGTACCGTCGGCCTCCGGCGGCTTGTCCACCACGACAACTTTCTCTCGGCACGCCCGCTGAATCTGGGTTTCCAACCAGCTACCAAAGACATCCCCAGAGTCGCGGGGCGACCGGCTGCCGGCCGAGCGCGGACGCATCGTGAACACGTCCCAATGCTCGAATCCGCGGCGTAGGTTCTCGATGAAAAGATCGATGACCTCCCGTTCCTGCTGCACCGCCGACACGAGTCGTGTGACCTCGAATACGATGCCGAGCTGCTCGTAAAGAGACAACAACTCGTCCGCCATCCCGGCATGTTCCGCAAGCACTTCGTCCAAGGTTGTGGACAGCGTGGAAACCATCTGCGGTAGCTCGTCGGGAGTTTCCAGACCCGCCAATTGAGATTGAAGAGTCTTGAGCTGCGTCAGGGCGTCCAACGGCGGATTCGACGTTGGACGTGGCCGGGTTGTCGTGTCGGATTGATTCAAGGCTCGTATCCTTCGCCGACGGTCATCGGCGCGCGCGGTTACGTCGCCGCTACACCCATTAAACGATTGATTTCCGCAACCAACTTGGAGGGAAAGAACGGCTTCGGATACACGCTGATACGATACTCGCTCAGTTCCTCGGTCAAGGCGTCCTGATCGCACCGAGCTGTCAACATCATGATCGGAAGATCCACGTGGCCGGCCTCGCGCAGCGCCTTGGCCAGGCCAAGCCCGTCCAGTTCCGGCATGTTCATGTCCGAAATGACCAGGTCGACATCACGCGTTGCGATCACCTCCAGCGCTTCGACGCCGTTGCGAACGATAAGCACCTCGTGCCCGTGACGAGTCAGCCACATCGAAAGCACACGCCCGACATGGGCGTCATCATCCGCAACCAAAATCGTAGACACCTTATCTTGCCTTCCTTTCTGCGCGCAGGAGATTGCAAAGCTCTCTCCTGTAATACCACTACGGCCTGCGTTACTCCGACCCGGCGCCGGTTGATGTCGGTACCGGGCTCTGCGTGGAGCCAAGCGAATCCGCGCGGCTGACGCTGCGCGGAATGCGAACCAGGAACGTGGATCCCTGACCCTTTTGGCTGATCAGGCTGATGTCACCGCCGTGTCGGCGAACAATCTCACGGGCGGTGTATAGTCCGATGCCCGTTCCGGTTTCGTTCTGCACGGCGGGATCGTTGCCTCGCTGAAACTTTTCAAAGACGCGAGCGTGGTCGGCCTTGTCGATCCCGATGCCGTTGTCCTTGAACGTCAACACCACCGCGTCGTTCGTCAGTTGGCAACCGACGATCACGTTGCCTTCGGAAGGTGTATATTTGATGGCGTTGCCAAGAAGGTTGTTGACCACGACAGCCAGCTTGTCCCGATCACCGGAGATCGGCTCCAGCTTGGCCGGTAGGATCAATTGCAGGTCCAGATTCTTGTCATCCGCCAATTTGCGAACGTCGCGAACAGCCTCACCCAGGAGCGTCTTGAGATCCACGGTGTCCACGGCCAGCTCGATCGTGCCGACCTCCAACTGGGAAACACTGAGAATGTCCTCGATCAGCCTGGAAAGTCGTCGCGTTTCCTTCGTGATGACGTTGTAACATTCCGTGATGACCTTGGGGTCATCAAACATGCCGCTCGACAGGGTTTCCGCATAGGCGCGAATGTTGGTCAGCGGCGTGCGCAGCTCGTGGGTCACCTGCGAAACGAACTCCTCGCGGGCGCGCTCGGCCCTAAGTTGCTGGCTCACGTCCCGCACCATCACGACACATTCCCGGTCGCGCTGGGAATGGCTCAGAGGAATTACCCAGACGCGATAGGAACTGCAAGACTGACTGGCATCCTCTTTGGCCTCGACGACCTCGGTGCGGGCGGTAAACGTCCCGTCAGGACTCATCGCGCTACGCACCAGATCCAACACTTTCGCTCCGGTCCCCTGGGCCTGGGCCTCGACCAGGCTGGTTTGTCTAACCTGCTCGACGGACCAGCCGAACAAGCGACAGGCCGCCGAGTTGAAGTACTCGAACCGACCTTCCTCTTTGATATAGAGAAACCCGTCCGGAATTGCGTTCAGTGCCTCAGCCAGCGCCGAGCCGCCCGAGCTTTGCAACACGCGGGACAATTCATCGTTGGCTTCGGCACGTTGAACGGTATCTGAGAGGCGTTGAGTCAGATCGACCAACTCGTTCCAGGCGCCGGTCACGGCATCCAGCGTGTCGCTGATCCGCAGGGAGGATAGATCGTCTTCCAGACGGTCACGATGCGTTTGCAGCCGATCGGCGATGCGCGATACGCCGCGAAGCTGTTCGCGCAAACAACGGTAGACGACAAACAGGGCGCCCAACACCACAAGAACAATCGACAACGCTCCCGCGTATCGGGCGATTCCCTTAGCCTGATAAGGATGAGCCGGAAGTTGTGCTTCCAGGATCAGGGGGCCGACCTCCGCCGCAGACGTCACCTTCGGTCGGACCGTCATAAGTTCGTAGCGTATCAACAAGTCTGGGTCTTCCTGTCCTGCGACCGGGACGAGTTTCAGTTCTGATCCGTTCTGTGGAGTGGAACCCAGAGATTCGATAGGCAATTGGGTTCCTACGTCCATCGAAACGATTGACGCCATGACCCGTCGCCCTTGCACGACGCGCAACGTTCGCACCGGCACACTCTCGGCGAACTCGCGCAGCAGCCTTTGATAGGACGTGGCGATCGCGGACGAGTCCATTCCGGTGATGTCGATATGGGCGAGGCTGTCGGCCAGCATCTTCACCGCGTATTGGCCGCTCTGCTGACGGAAACCCGCCGCCTCGCTGCGAACCTGGCGGATCCCCACGTTGGTGACGGTGCCCAGCCCCACCAGGTAGATCAATACGAGCGACAGGCCGAACCAACGCGGCACTTCTTCCGCTTTCAGGAAGCGCCCAAGGGCTTTGGAAACGTCTTTCAACAATTGAACACCCCGTCAAAGCGATGCGAAAACGTACGAAAATCTTATCGTGTCAATGTTGCGACGCCTTGATTTGGGCGGACACACGTCCGGTATTGTGACCTTGCTCGACCGTTCCCGGAGGTGGAATCGTATTACGCCGGTGATCCATATCCTTTTGCACATGGAAAGATGGGGCCGGGGGATGATCTATTCAACCGCTCCATGAGCGGATAGACTGAGAGCCTATCCCAATCAATGTGGCACGGGTTTGTAACCCGTGCATTTCACCGGTTGAAAACCGGTGCTGCCGGTTGAAAACCGGTGCCACAAGGGTTGATGGGATAGGCGCTAAAGGCTGGGGCCGGTCCCATTTTCGAGCCAATGGGAACCGGCTGCTCGCGGCGATTTCCAAAGAAGTCTGCAATGAGGATCGTGGCCATGATGGTTGTGCTTTCAACGGTCCTGCCGTGGCTGGTCAGCATGGGGTGCAATCCGGTGGAGCCGGGAGATTTAGACAAATTGGGCACGGTGCGCTTGACGATCGGGGGCCGGACGTTCGAGCTTTGGATCGCCGATGAGCCCGCGGAACAAGCCCGAGGACTCATGTTCGTGAGCCGCGAGCAAATGGCGGCCCTTCCCGACGGCACGGAGCGCGGCATGTTGTTCGTGTTCGAGTATGCACGGCCTTTGACGTTCTGGATGAAGAACGTGATGATCCCGCTGGACATCGCCTATCTTGACGTAACCGGAACAATCGTTGCAATCCATACCATGGCCCCGCTGGACGACCGTCCGGGGCAGTACCCTTCAGGCCAACCGGCCCAGTTCGCCATCGAGGTCAACGGCAATCTTTTCGAGCGACTAGGCGTCAAACCGGGTGATCCGATCGAGATTCCGCCCTCCGTGCTAAAGCGCCTCCCCTGAGCAACCGACTCTCCCACTACCCGACGAACCCGGCGACCAGGTGCCGCGCCGGGATCCCTACCCCCGATGCGGCGGAGTCGGTTGAGTCATGCAGGTATTGCTCGTCAACCCATCTCAGGAATCCCTGCCGAACGACACGATCGATGTCCTCGTGGACATCGGTTGGCAAGTCACCACAGCCAATGATTATGACGACGCGATTGAAGTCGCGCGGGACGGCGTTGTCGATGCCGTCATTCTGGCCGACCCGCCGCCGGACGCCGAAACCGGTGCACGCAGCGCGCGCCTCGAACACTTGATCCGGCATCTCGAAACCCAGCGCATCGCCACTCTGCTCCTGACCGACAGTCCGCAGCAACGCCGCACGGAGACCGGCCCTCTGACGGAAGTCGTCAGCCGCGACATCAGCCTGGCGGAGTTGCGTGGCCGGTTTGCGATGATCGAGCGTTATTCGCAACTTCTTCGGCAAACCCAAGAACAGCTTCAACACATGCAACAACTGGGGGAACGACTCAATCAACATTTCCGGGAGATGGACGAGGAGATGCGTCTTGCCGGCAGGTTGCAGCGCGACTTTCTGCCTCGCGTTGAACATCCGATCGGAAACGTTCGGTTCTCTACCCTCTACCGTCCCGCAACGTGGGTCTCGGGCGACATGTTCGACATCCTCCGCATCGACGAGCACCACACGGGCATTTACCTGGCCGACGCGGTGGGCCACGGCGTAGCCGCCGGGCTGCTCACCATGTTCATCAAAAGGGCGATCGCACCCGAGCGCATCGACGGCAACGGCCGCAGCATCACCACCCCATCGCAAATCCTAGCCACGCTCAACGACGCCCTGGTTGAGCAATCGCTGCCCCACTGTCAATTCGTCACCGCGTGCTACGCCCTGCTCGACCACCGCACGTTGAAACTTCAGTTCGCTCGCGGAGGCCACCCCTACCCCATCATCATCCGAAACGGCGGTCGAATCGAGGATTTGGAGGCCCCGGGCGGATTGCTGGGCTTGTCTGCCGGCGAGGAGTTTCCAACCGTGGAAATCCAGCTTACGCCCGGCGACAAGATCCTGTTCTTTACCGATGGTGTGGAGCTGGCCTTTCAGTCCGGGCCGGATGATCCCATCGACGCGCACGCCTACCGAAAGGTTTTCGAGTCCCTGTCGTCGCTCCCGATTCAGGAAATGACGGCCCGCATCGAAGCGATGCTCGACCGCGAGACCGGCTCCCTCCACCCGCGCGATGACGTCACCATCGTCGCCTTGGAAATCCTCCGCGACTAAGACGAATTCCGGATTGATGAAGCGCCGGCGCCGCTGGATGCGGGCCAGGATGAAGACGGCGATCAAGGTCAGGGCAACGTTGGCCAGGGCGATCGCCGAAGCCGCGTTGAGATTGAAATACCCGTTGACCTGATAGACCATCAAGGTCGTCAGGACCATGTATTCCTTTCCGAGGACGGCAGGCACGCCAAAGTTGCCGCGGGTGCGGACGAAGACCAGCAC
>JADFMZ010000449.1 GCA_022563615.1 Planctomycetota bacterium | reverse complement strand
AGGCCCCGGTGGCCGGCCCCAAGCGCGAGCTGCTCGAGGCGATGATCGGCATCGCCAGGACCGGCAAGGGGCCGGACGGGCAGATCGCCTCCATGGGCTGCTCGATCAAGTGGCGGGTCGCGGCCTGACCGCGCCTTGGGGCGCCAGGCGAAACGCCATCGGCGAATTTAGCGATTGTGGAGGCGCCGCCATCGGCTATCATCCGGCCGGGCCGGCCGTTACCCGAAGTCATTGGAAGGATAAATGATCGTGTCCGAATTAGCCGTATTCGCCATCGTCTTCCTCGTCCTCGCGCTTGTCGTCCTCTTCCTCGGCGTCAAGTTGGTCCCCCAGGGGATGGAATACACCGTCGAGCGGTTCGGCAGGTACACCCGCACGCTGAGCCCCGGCTTGAACCTGATCGTTCCCGCCGTCGACCGCATCGGCCGCAAGTTGAACATGATGGAACAGGTCCTCGACGTGCCCTCCCAAGATGTGATCACCAAGGACAACGCCATGGTCACCGTCGATGGCGTGATTTTCTACCAGATCCTGGATGCCGCCAAGGCGGCCTACGAAGTCAGCCGGTTGGTGGTCTCCATCCTCAATTTGACCATGACCAACCTGCGTACGGTGATGGGGTCGATGGACCTCGACGAATTGCTGTCCCCGCTCGCCACGATCCCCGCCAGGCTTTCGATCCGCGAGTTTCGTTACCGCATCGTGCGTGCCGGCTATCGCACGCGCACGATCGTGGTTGCCACGACGCTGCTGAGCGAGGAACAGTACAGCGTGGCGGACATTTCCCAGTTGTATCGTCTTCGCTGGGACGTCGAAATCAACCTCCGTTCGCTCAAGACGATGATGAACATGGACGTGCTTCGCTGCCTGTCTCCGGAGATGGTTCGCAAGGAGATCTGGGCTCACTTGTTGGCCTACAACCTGATCCGAACGGTGATCGCCCAGGCGGCGGCCAAACATGGCAAACAACCGCGGCAAATCAGCTTCACCCGAGCCATGCGAACCTTGGAAGCCTTTCGCTCCCCTCTGGCCTATACCTCGAGCCAGGAACTCGTGGCGATTTACGAACACATGTTGCAGGCTATCGCTTCTCATGAAATCGGCAACCGTCCAAACCGCCTGGAACCACGACAACGCAAACGCAGACCGAAACCCTACAAACTCATGAACAAACCGCGACCCCAAGCCCGAAAGCAAGAAGCCAAAACACGTTAGCGAAATGTCAGTGCCATTCAGCTTTGAGCTATGAGCTATGAGCTATGAGCTGAATGGCACTGACATTTCCGCAAGTCCTTACAGTGAATTGATATAACAAGAAACGGCCTACCTCGCTTATAAGGGTGTTCTCAACCCACCCCAAGCAGCAAGGAGGCCGCCATGAGTGATTGTACCCGATGGTCGTTTCAGCGAAAGATCGATTGGTTTCGACGCCAGTTTGCCCAACATGCCAGCCTGCCGTTTTCCGACGTGCTGCCGGCTCAAGTGATCGCATCCGCCGTGCAGACCATGTGCTTGCAGGGCTACGACTCGCTTTACAATCCGGTCACCGTGTTGTGGTTGTTTCTCGGCCAAGTGATCCACGCCAATCCAACCTTGGCCGCAACCGTCGAGAACTTTCTCGCCTGGCGGCTGGGACAGGGAATGTCGCCTTGCTCGACCGACACCGGCGCCTATACCCGGGCTCGGCAGCGTCTTCCCGAAGCCTTGCTGGCAATGCTCACGCGACACACCGGACGCGCGGCCGATCAGGCGGCGCTCGATCCCTGGCGGTGGCTGGGGCGAACCGTCAAACTCTTCGACGGTTCGACGGTCTCCATGCCCGACACGCCCAAGAACCAAGCGGCCTATCCGCAGAGTCGCGCCCAAGCTCCCGGCGTGGGCTTTCCGCTGGCACGCATCGGCGTGCTGTTTTCGTTGTCGGTGGGGACCGTGCTGGATTTGGGAATTCGCCGCTGGGCGGGCAAGTTCCAAAGCGAGCTGGCCATGCTCCGGGACATGTTCCCGCTGTTCGATTCCGGCGATGTTTTGCTGACCGACCGCTACCTCTGCTCCTACATGGAAATCGCCGTGCTGAGGAGCCTGGGCGTCGATTTCGTGGGCCGCATGCACGCCCATCGCAAGGTGGACTTTCGCCGCGGCATCAAGCTCGGCCCGAACGATCATCTGGTGGAGTGGACCAAGCCTGCGCGACCGGACTGGATGTCTCGCAAACAATACGCGGCGCTGACCGAGACGATGCTTATCCGCGAGCTTTCTTTTCGACTCGTCCGCAAGGGCTATCGCACCCGAACGATCGTGATCGCTACCACACTGCTCGATGCCCAGTT
>JADFMZ010000448.1 GCA_022563615.1 Planctomycetota bacterium | reverse complement strand
AATTCACCGTTGTTAGTTCGGATGCCGCTATAGATAGCTTTGACATGGTGTCCCCATTCGTGGGCGACGATGGACGGCTGCGTGCCGTAGTTGTCGGTGCCGATCCGTACCCGATCTCCTTCATAAAATGCCGACCCTAAGGGGCCGCGAATAAATAACCTATACATCTCCGTTAGTCTATGCCGATGATAGGTAGATGCAGGATGCATCGGTCGTCGAATGGATTCGAGAGAAGTACGAGCGTCTGTTGCCGGTCATGAATGAGCGGGCGCGGCGTCGGTGGGTTGCGACCGAGGCCCTTTCGCTGGGGTGGGGTGGTGTGACAGCGGTGTCGAACGCGACCGGGCTGACGCGCAAGACGATCCACTTCGGTATCCGAGAACTGGAGGCGGAGGCGGCGGATCCGGGCTTGCCCCTTCCACTGGATCGGGTCCGACGAGCCGGGGCTGGTCGTAAACCGATCACCCGGAAGCAACCGAAGCTTGTGGCTGCGCTGGACGCGTTGGTAGAGCCAGGCACCCGTGGCGATCCGCAGTCGCCACTGCGCTGGACCTGCAAGAGTACCCGCCGACTGGCTGAGGCATTGCAGTGTCAGGGGTTTCAGGTGAGTGATCGGAAGGTGGCGGCGTTGCTCAAGAAGAGTGGATATAGCCTGCAGTCGAACCGCAAGACACGCGAAGGAAAGTCGCATCCGGACCGCAACGCGCAATTCGAGTACATCAACGAGCAAGCGCTGCGTTTCCAGCGTCGCCGTCAACCGGTCGTCTCCGTGGACGCGAAAAAGAAGGAATTAGTGGGCGATTTCAAGAATGCCGGACGGGAATGGCGGCGGCGAGGAAAGCCGGAGGAGGTTCGCGTTCACGACTTCATTGATCCGGACTTGGGCAAGGCGATTCCCTACGGCGTGTACGACGTGGCGCACAACGAGGGTTGGGTGAGCGTGGGAATCGATCACGACACGGCGCGTTTCGCCACAGAGGCCTTACGACGGTGGTGGAAGAAGATGGGATCGAAGCGATACCCGAATGCGAAGGAACTGCTCATCACCGCCGATGGCGGCGGCAGCAATAGTTCTCGGTCTCGTTTGTGGAAGGCGGCGTTGCAGACATTGGCCAACCGGATCGGGTTGACATTGCGTGTCTGCCATTTCCCGCCAGGCACGAGCAAGTGGAACAAGATTGAGCACCGCATGTTCTCACACATCACGCAAAACTGGCGCGGCAAGCCGTTGGTCAGCCACAAGGTGATCGTTCAGTTGATCGCGCACACCACCACGACGTCCGGGCTGAAGGTCCGCGCGGCGCTGGACCGCCGTCTTTATCCGACAGGCGAAAAAGTCTCCCGCACCGAATTCGAAAACATCCAACTAAAACGAGCTGACTTTCACGGCGACTGGAACTACACGATCCAGCCCCATTGATTTGTAACTCTTGTTCTTGCGCGGCTCCTAAGCGGCGTCCCGTAGTTTTCTCCAGGCACCGGCGAACAAGGTCGATGATCTTCGGCGGTGTATTTGGCGGGAGCGCCGACATTTCTGGATCGCGTTCCAAGATCTTAGCCAAGACATCGGAAGTAGTCTGTCCGTCGAACGTACGTTTGCTTGTCAGTAATTCGTAGAGCACGCATCCGAAGGACCAGATATCCGTGCGTTTATCCAGAGATCGTCCGCGAGCTTGTTCTGGGCTCATGTATGCCGCCGTGCCAAGTACAACCCCGGGACGTGTGTAGTTAGCAGTTATCGTCGGCGAATTCGCATCCGTGTTCGCGGTTGACTCCTCGGCCATTGCTTTCGCCAAACCGAAATCAAGAACCTTGACCGTGCCATCTTCACGAATCATCACGTTGGCAGGTTTGAGATCTCGATGAATGACGCGTCGCTCGTGAGCGGCTTCGAGTGCTTCCGCAATTTGCTTGGCAATATCGAGGGCGTCCTCAACGGCCACGGAACCCTTCTTCAGATGGCTGGCGAGCGTCTCGCCTTCCACGTATTCCATGACCAGGTAGTGATAGTCGCCTTCCTTGTCGACGTCGAACGCGGCCACCAACCCCGTCCCGATCATCGACACGACCCGCGTGCCGTCCGTGACCGGCGAGGGCGAGGCCATATTGTGCTTACCGAACAGCCGGTTGCCCGAGCCGAGCGTCTTCTTCCACCGCAGCGAGCCGTCGCGAGTATCGAAGCAGAACAGCAACAGATCGGGACCGCCCGGGTCGGAGCGTCCACCCATCCGCCCCGGCAAGCGCCGCCGCACCGCGGGTTTGGCGTCAGTCGGCGTCGCTGACGGCGAGGTGATGAAAACGTGCTCGCCCCAAACAATCGGCGACGACC
>JADFMZ010000447.1 GCA_022563615.1 Planctomycetota bacterium | reverse complement strand
TTTCGGACAGCGTCCCGATAAACGCCCCAGAGGAGGCACGGGTTCTGGATTCATCATCGACCAAGAGGGTTACATTCTCACCAACTTCCACGTGGTTGAGGGAGCGGAAGAAATCATCGTTACTCTGGAAGATGATAGGGAATACACAGCAGAACTGATCGGGTCCGATTTCAAGACCGACATAGCCTTGATCAAAATTTCCCGTGAGAACGGAGGCAAACACCCGTTTCCTTTTTTGAAGCTGGGAGATTCGGGAAAACTTGAGGTGGGTGAATGGGTCATGGCGATCGGCAATCCGGAATGTCCCATCGCGTAGACGATGGCTTGCTCCTTGCCGCCTCTTTCACGGTAATCCCGATAGAAGACCGTCAGCAGATGCACGCTGGCTCCGATGCCCGTTGCGAGTAAAAACGAGGGAAGAATGGTGGTGGGAATCGTAAAAGACACGCCCGTTGCCGCCATCAAACCGATCGTGGAGAGCAGGAGCCCCAACAAGATCGTCACAGCTACGAGCGAGCCAGCCGTTACCGCGACTCGGTTGCGCTTGACGAACTTGCGCAACTTGTAGACCGCCCCCGGCGGGCTTGCGAGGATGGGTTCGTTGGCGAGGTGGTGTTCCACGTCCGCCGCCAATTCTCTGGCCGTCTCGTAGCGGCGCGTTCGGTCCTTTTCCAAGGCCTTCATCACGATCCAGTCCAGGTCGCCACGGATGAGTTTGCTCAGCGTTGACGGATCGGTTCGGCGGCGCCTTGCGATCTCGTCGAGGGAGGCGGAGCCGCTTCCTGACGAGGCAGAACCCATCGCTTGCGCTCCGGGCTCGGTGGCGAGGGAACTTAGGCGCGTACTTGGCTTAGGTGGCTCCACTTCGCAGATGATGCGCTGGATCTCACCATACGCCGCTTCGCGCAGGGTTTTCAAATCGAACGGCGTCGCCCCGGTGAGCAGTTCGTACAGCAGTACGCCGAGTGAGTAGATATCGCTGCGCGTATCGACGTCGAGTTCGCTGGTCTCGGCCTGTTCGGGACTCATGTACGCCGGCGTGCCTATGAACTGGTGATACTCCGTGAAATAGGTCTTTTCCGTAAGTCGCTGGTTGGTCGCTTTGGCGATGCCGAAGTCGATCACCTTCGGAGTCGGGACGCCGTCGCGGAGCGTCACCATGACGTTCGACGGCTTGATATCGCGATGGATCACGCCCTTTTGATGTGCATGCTGAATCGCACTGCACACCGCCATGAACAAGTCCAATCGCTCTTTCGTCGACAGGTGGTTCTTGTCGCAGTACTCCGTGATGGGAATGCCCTTGACCAGCTCCATCACGAAGTAGGGCCGACCGGTCTCGGTCGCACCGGCGTCCAGCACCCCGGCGATGTTGGGATGCTCCATCATGGCCAAGGCCTGACGCTCGGCTTCAAAGCGGGCAATCACCTGCTTGGTGTCCATGCCGAGCTTGATGATCTTGAGCGCCACCTTGCGGCGGACGGGCTCCTGCTGCTCGGCCATGTAGACCGATCCGAACCCGCCTTCGCCGATCTTTTGCAGGATCTTGTACCGATCGATTTTCGTTCCGGGGCCTTCGGCTAACGGCTTCGAGTCGCGCGTATCCATCGCCTCTGCATCCAGGCGGGATCCGCCCAGTAGCTCATCACCGTCGTGAGTCGGGGCCGACAGGAAGTCGCCGACATCCTCGTGTGCGTCGAGCAGCACGTCGACTCTTGCTCGAAGCTTGTCATCGCCGTGACACGCCGCGTCGAGGAATGCGACGCGCCCGTTCCTCGACTTGTCGAGGGCTTCACCAAAGATTCGTTTGACGGCTTTATCGTGTTCAGCAAGCATCATCGTGGTTCTCCGTGCCCGTGTTCTGTGTGTTCCTCGCCTTTGAGAGCATCGTGGAGCCAAGCGCGTGCATAGGCCCACTCCCGGGCGATTGTGCGCGGAGACAGATCCAGCGCTCGTGCGGTCTCGTCGACGCTCAATCCGGCAAAGAATCGAAGTCGCACGACCTTCGCCGCTTGGGCGTCCGTCTCCTCAAGGCGCCGAACGGCCTCATCGACTGCCAAGATTTCTTCAGAATCTTGCTCGGCTGCTAAGTCAGCAACGCTCACGGGCACTCGGCGGCGATCGCCACCCCGTTTAAGCCGGCCCCGTTTCCGGGCATGCTCGATCAGAATACGCCGCATCGCCTCGGCAGCGGCCAGGTAGAAATGGGCCCGATTCATCCACGGGACCTGCTGTCCGCCTACCAGACGTAGGTAGGCTTCGTGAACCAGGGCTGTTGCCTGCAGGGTATGTCCCGCACGCTCCTGCGCCATCCGCTGCCTGGCGATAGCGCGGAGTTGCTCGTACACGAGT
>JADFMZ010000131.1 GCA_022563615.1 Planctomycetota bacterium | reverse complement strand
ATCCGGCAAGACGCCCTCCGGCGGGAAAGGGCACTTGAGCGTGTAATGTTGGGTTCCGAACCGGCCAAACCAGCTCTTGCGAAGCTGTTCGGGATCGTCGAAGCGGTAGACCTCAAGCACCCGGGGCGCGCCCAGATCCGAATGGTCGGTCAGCTCGATCGTGATCCGCCCCGGAGCTTTGATCACCGAGTCGTCGGCGTCGCGCAGCCTAAGATAAACGGTCACGCCGTCGTCGCCGGGCATCCCGTCGTAGTCGGCCCCGCCCGACAGGCTGGCGATGTCCAGCTTGACGGGGGCGAACAGATCCGCAGGCCGGTCCGGCGCAAAACCTTTCAGGTTTTCGATCTGACGCTCTAGTTGGGCGATCGTGCCGTCGCGCTGGGCGATGGTCCGCTGGATCCTCCGCTTGTCACGAAGCAGGTCGTTTTTTTCTTGAAGAACCCTAGCGTGCTGAACTGGCGAGACGCATGCGGACACCGGCAATAGCATGGCCATGGCGCCGATCAGCGCAGAGAAGGGAAGAAGTCTTGGGACCATTGGCATAGGGCGGGGATTGTAGATGGTCCGTAGGCGATTGTCGATTGGGCCTTGCCCCGGTGTCGAATCACTCATCGACATTTGCCCATCGCCCCTTACTCCATGGCCTCAGCAAAGACCCTTTGGGCGGCGGTCACACCGATCCCGATCTCGATATCGAACCCAAGCCCCTTGAGCGTGATCTCCAGCGCTGCAATGGCGCCCAGCGTGTCGAACGCATCCACGTAACCCATGTGTGAAAAGCGGATGATGTTACCCTTGAGCTTGCCCTGGCCTCCGGCGATCTGGAAGCCGTGCCGGCTTCGCATCGTCTTGCGCAAGGCGGCTTCATCCACGCCGCTTGGCACCATGATCGCCGTCACAGAATCGACCGGGTCAGCCGCATAGACTTTCAGCCCCATCGCCACGACGGCCGCCCGCGTTGCCCGGGCCAGCATGGTCGTCTCTTGCCAGATTGACTCCAGCGTTCGATCCTTGATACTTCGCAAGGCGCACAGTGCTGCCCGCATGAGGCTGACCGCAGGTGTGTAGGGCGCGTCGAAAGTCTCAAGCGATTTGCGGTAAGCCTTGAGGTCATTATAAAGCGTCGGCGTCCGGCCCGAATCAATCCGCTCCCACGCACGATCGTTGACGGCTGCAAACCCCAATCCCGGCGGCAGCATCAGCGCTTTCTGGGAGCCGGTTACGTACACGTCCACACCCCAATCATCCATCCTGACTGGCAGCGCGCCCACGGCTGTTATGCCGTCCACGATCAGCAGGGCGCCTCGTTCACGCGTGAGCCGGGCGATAGCTTCGACGTCGGTCAGCGCCGTGGTCGAAGTCTCACTGTGCACCACGACGACCGTATCGATCTTTGGATCAGCGTCCATGGCCTTACTGATGTCGGCGACCCCGGCGCCATGGCCCCATTCGACATCCAAAGAGGTGTGGTCAATCGCAAAGGCTGCACAGACCTGGACCCACCGTTCGGCAAACTTTCCGTTTACAACCACCAGGGACTTGTGACCCTGTGGGCAGCATCCCACGATGGCTGCTTCCATGGCCGAGGTGCCGCTGCCGGTAAACGTCAGGCAGGTGGCCTGGGTTTGAAACACGTAACGGAGCAGTTCACACAACTCTTTGTGCAGGTCTCGATACCACGCAGTCCGATGGTGCTCCATCGGCCGGGCCATCTCCAGCAGCACGTTCTCCGGCACCATTGTGGGGCCAGGCGTAAACAGTCGCAGCTTTTGCAAGGTACATCACCTCCAGGGGGCGCGCCGCTATCGCAGCCTCGGGGCGCTCGGGTCCACTTCGAATGAAACGCGAAAATCCTGACGCAAGAACCGGCACTTGCCGTCCTTCTTCGCACAAACATAATACAGGGCGTAGCCCGGCAGTTCGACGCGCCCGGGCGCGTGACTCCCGCTTACCACGCATTCAAACTCCAGCACGCGGAGTTCCTGCGTTTCCGGCTCCGCTGGATTGGCAAACGTGAATTGCCCCTCCCCCAAACGGAGCCCGTCAGGCAAGCCTACCCACAGGGTCAGATCCTGGGCCTCATTGTTCCAAAACGGCCGCGTGTCGTCGTTGACCCGAAACTGCGTGCGGACCCGGACGGGTTGACCGGGCTGAACCCGCGCTGGAACGACCGTCGTTTCGATACGCACCATGCCGGTTTCGTCCCGATGGATTCGACCGTCGGGGTCGCCATCGGGAATCTTGATATCGGCTGCTGCCGTTTCCCGCAACGGCGGCGCAATCTCCGACCCCAAGGGTTCGACCGAAAGCTCGATCGGATTGAGTCCGCGCCGGCGAATCTCTTCCCGCGCCTGTTCCACCCAGAAATAGAAGTTGTACGGCTTGTCCAAACGCGGCCCGTACTGCTGCAACCGCCGCCGCCAGATGTACTGATTGGGTTGGATCGCCAGCGCCCGGCCCCAATGCTCCACCGCGCCCTGAGCATCGCCCGATTGACGCCGATCGGAATCGCTGCGACGGCGCAGGGCTGTCCCCAGCCGGAAATGGGCACGTCCATCCTTCGGGTCGATTTGAATCGCCCGCCGGTAGGCCTCAGCCGACTCGTCGATTCCATTCGCACCGCCGAAGAGAAAATACGCATCACCCGTGTCGCGCCATGCTCGCGCGCGATTCGACCTCTTGGCCTCACGACGAAGCTGATCCAGGTCGGGCCTGACCGCCGGTTCGACAGTCGCCGTCGTGCCTTTGTCGTGGAAATGTGGTTGTTTTATGAAAGCCTTTTCGAGCATCCCCGGACTGAGTCCGGTGTGTCGCACGATGCCGGCTTCGTCGATGGCGATCGGCACCGGTACGACCGCCACATCCAAAAGATTCAACGAGTCAACCAGGATCGGCCAATCCAGCTCTCGCCATTGACGGTACAGTCGGGCTCGATCCGGATGCTGCTCCTGAACGACTCCAAGCACGACCAGTTCGCCAGCCTCAACAAACGGTTTCGCAACTTTCTGCCACACGGGCAGCACACGCCGGCAACCCGCTCACCAGCTCGCAAAATGAATCAACAGAACCTTCTTGCCGCGATAGTCCGACAGCCGCGCGTACCCGCCGTCGAGCGTCGGCAATACAAAATCAGGATGAGGTGATCCGACTTCGATCCTGGAATAAGCCGTCTCATCGGCGCGCGCTTGCCCTGCAGTCAGCCCAATACCACCCCCCATGGCCAGAGCAACCATTGAAACCAGCATGAGCCTCTTCCTGTCGAACCTTCGCATGACCCGGTACGCCGGATCCTACGACCAAGCTACTTGGATTCACCTACCGAAACAACCGGCGGACATGGGATGAGCGTTCGCGGACGAATAGCGCGTCGGAGCGGACATGGTGCATGGGGCAGCCCGCGTAGGGTCCGCCACGCGGACCAAAAAAGCCCGAGTTGGATCCGCCGTGCGGACCCAAGAAGTTACGGTTCTCTTTGCGAACCGCGAGGCAATGGTCCGCACGGCGGACCCTACGCTTACTGAGTTCGCGCCTTGGGTCTACGCCGGCGGGTCTTGATGGGGATCCAGGCCTGAAGGTGCATTCGGAACCGTCGCCGGCCTACGCGATCCACGGCCGGTAAACCGCCACAACCAGAAAAAGAGCAGGGAGCAGAGGACGAGTCCGGTGATCAGTCCGGCAGCCTCCTCGTCGTCTACACAGTGTCCCCATTCGGTGATGCCCTTGATGGTTGCGCCGATTCCGAACAAGGAGGCGGAGATCATCAATGGGCGCAGCGTTTCCCGCCAGAAACCGTTACGTCTCTGCGGTGACGTTTTGCGCAGAGCAAAAAGCATGAGGCAGCCGGAGGCGATGCTGCCGATGATCACGCCCGTTCTTTCGTCATGGTGCAGGCTCCCGTGAATCGAAGCGAGCAGGATCATGAAGATCGTGCCGCCCGCGAGCACAAACGCAATGATGCTCCACCATGCGCGGGTCACGAGCCAGCGAGCCGGAGGATAGGGCATCTCGCCGGCGGCGGTATTCGCAAAGCCCGATCCTACCGGCTCGCCTGAGTACTCCGGGGTTGCTGCGGGAGCGTAGGCGGGCAGCGGTGGGGGAGCATCCTCGCCATGGAGATCATCCCGCTGCGGTGTGTGGGGAGCGACCGGCGGCGGCGTGGGCGCAAACGGCGCCGTTCGTGCCCAGAAAATCGCCTGGATGGCCAGGCTTGCGACCCCGGCGACGCCCGCACTGAGAAAGATGATCTTTTCGGGGTCGATGTCCAGGATTCCGCCGGCAATGGCGGTTGCCACCAACGCCCCGAACGCCGTCCAGATTGCGCTGCCCAGGCTCATTTCACCATACGCCGCACGTTCCAGACGCCGGTCCCACCGGGCGAAGGTTGTCACCGCCAGCAGCCCAAGCCACACGGCGGCGCTTTCAGGCCCCGTAGCTATGTTCGATTCGGACAGTGGGATGACGGGGATCCCAAGTAACGGTGCGCCGCACGCGACTCGAATCGATCTTTGTGCCCAGGTCGGCCCGTATTGCACGCCAAACCAGCCGATCATCTTCTGGGCGAGAAAGATCGCTCCCGACAAGGCGACGATGAACAGGGTGGCGGCGATCCCAAACTCCTCATCTTCGCTGGTGGCTCCAACCAACACACCCAAACCGATGGCCAGCCCAAGGGCCAACATGCAGGCCAGGATGACGCGTTTCTTCCGGTCCGTCTGCGTGAGTAAGGGTTGCCCCGCGGCGGCGGCGGGTGACGGCGCGACACCCTGCGGCGCAGGCGGCGGTTGATGCCGCCGTCCTCCGAGCTTGGCGATCTTTTGATCCAGCTTGCGCGAGATGCGATCCATACGCTTGGCAAGTTTTTGCGGCAACGGGGCTTCCATTTGCCCGGCGACACCGCCCGCAGCCGGTGGAGGAGGATTGGGCGAGGGCAGCGGTGAGTGAATCGTAACCGTCTCTCCGCGTCGAATCGCACCCTCCAGGCTTTGCGGGCTAAAGCCCGCCAGACTTTGCTGGACTGATTCGACCTCAAGCAGCTCGCCGATCATCTCATCAGCGGTCTCATAGCGATCCTTCGGATCCTTCGCCAACGCCTTGCGGATCACGGCGCCGAACGGCGCGGGAAGCTGATCGAGTTCCGGCTGGGCGGTAAGATGCTTCATCAGGATCTCGGCCATGCTCGATCCCTCGAACGGAACTTTGCCCAGAAGCATCTCATAGAGAATCACGCCGAGGGCGTAGATGTCGACGCCGCGCGAGTAGTTCCCGCTGCCGATCTCCGGGGCCATGTAGTGCACCGTGCCGACGCTGGCCGTCTGCGCGCTGTGCCGCGAAACGGAGATGAACTTGCTCAGCCCGTAGTCGCCGATCTTAACATAGCCGTCGTCATAGAAGATGTTTCCCGGCTTCAAGTCACGATGAACGATGCCACGGTCGTGCAGGTAAGCCAAACCCTTGGCGATCTCACGAACGAAAAAGGCGGCCTTTTGAGGTCCGAATCCTTTCGGCTCGGCGATCAGCAAATCGCGCAGCGAGGGTCCGGAGCAGTATTCCATGATGATGACGTAATCACCGTCTCCGGTTTTCTTCACGTCGAAGATGGAGACCAGATGCGGGCTCTTGAGATTGATGCAGTGACTTACGCCGCGCAGCTCGATCTGCGGGTTGTCATACAGATACTTCAGCGCCACCTCTCGCCCGCCGTCGCTGACGGCGTAATAGACCTCGCCGAATCCTCCGCGCCCAACGGCCCGCTGGATCGTGAAACCCTCGACGGGTCGATCACCATGTTTGAATGTATAGGCCATGATTGCCTCTAGACGTTGGTTAACCCAGGTGGACGCACCTGCCAGCGTTGCAACACCAGGCCGGCGCCGCCGATTTCGATCGGCTCTCCTAATCGCAGGGGATAGGCCTCGTTGTCCACGTGGCCGTCACTGCGCTGTCGAATCCATAGCCGGCCGCTTCGCTCGAACAGCACCAGGGGCGGGCCGGCGTGGCGACAGCGGATGTGCGCGTGCGGCCCGTCACCGACCGTAGCCTGCTGGGCGAACAGCACGACCCGCCGAACGTCGTTGGGCATCTTGGTCGTGTCGCTCAGGTCCAGTACTGCGGTCGAACTCTTCCGAGAAGGCAGACGGAAGGTCATTTTGGCTTTGCGGCCCAGAACGATGCGATCGCCGTCCCGGAGCAGATGGTGCTGCGTCTGTCGCCCGGCAACCTCGACCGGCTTGGTGCTGAAAAGAAAATAGTCGTCGTCAACGCGCTGAACGTGCGCGTGACATTCGGCGAGGTCGCTGATCACGGCGATATCGGCCTGGTTTTCTGAGGACGCCCGCCCGATCGTCGCCCGCCCGCCGCTCAGCAACAAATAGCTGCCGCCACCGTCCACGAGCAGCAGAAGCCGCGTCGGAAGGGAAGCCGTGGAATCACCGTGCATCGGCACCGCCACCGTATCCTCCAGCGCCGAGCCGCAGGCTTTAGCCTGCGCGAACTGCCGCGCGACCTGAAGACCAGGGTTTGGTTTCAGGTGTTGTTCCTGGCTCGCAACGGGATCGATCCGCTCCCCCAACGGTCCTGCGGCAAGCGCCGTGCGAATCTCTTCCACTTGCCTCAACTGGTCAATGCTGGTGTCGATCCACTTAGCCTCCGGAACGAGTCGCTTGAGGCTCATGGCCTGGCGGCGCGCCTCGGCATACTGATCGTGTTGCAGGTTGGCGGCGGCCTCGCACGCCCGCGCCAGGGCGTCGTCCAACTCGCGCCGCGCCGGCAGTTCACTTCCCAGAGAGCCGAGACCGGCCAGCTCGTCCGACGCCCGGCCCAGTCGTCCCTCGACGATTGCGGCCCGCACCGCTTGCAGCACCTTGCTGCAAAGCGTCGTCTCGACGGCGGCCACTTGGGGATTCTGACGATCCAGGGCTCTTGCCTTGCGAAGCCTCTCGGCGGCGGCGGCGAATCGACCCTGGGCGATCCATTGTTCAGCCTGTTCAACCATTTGGCGCACGTCTTGCCCGCGGTTGTCAATTTCCCGGCGAAGCTTTCCGGCATCGGAATCGTTCTCGCCGGCCTGTTCGAGGATCCTGCGTCCCGCCACAAGCGAGCCCCCGCGAATGCGTTGTCGGGCGGTCTCGATTCGATTCCGGTGCGATTCCTCCCGGCGTTGCTGCTCGGCTACGACGGTCTGGATGTGTTGTCGAAGCTCGGCGACCTTGTCCTCCCCGACCCCACCGGCCTGTGCCTTTTCCAGGTCGAGCAGAGCCTCGGCGAACCGATCATCCCGGAAGTGAGCGCGAGCCCGCTCGATGAAGCGTTCGGTCAGTGCGGCGAGTACCGCCGCCCCGCGCCGGTGCTCGCGGATGTCCGGGGCCGTCGCGAGCCGGTAGGCCTCGTTCAAACGGCCGGCGCGCAGCGCTTTTTCAGCGGCACGAAGTCGGACGAATAATAATTGGCTGAGCATTTTCGCGCTCCTCGGCCCGTCCAGCGGACTGAGTTTCATGGTACGCTTCCCGGCCTGTTCAGCCAAGAAAGCCCTATCAACGTCCTATAGACCACAGGTACAAGCCATCGGTGGACACTGATTCATTCGGTTGATAGGCCGGATTATTCGTGTCGCGGAAAAGGGCGTTGGGATGCTGTAATTTGGGCAGGCCGTAGCCCCTCGGATGGGATCTGCTCAGGGCACCCGCAGTTCGAGCGAATGCACGCGAGGACCGTCGTTCAGCTCACGCAGAGATAGTTGCACGTGACGCCCGATCAGGTCGCGTGCGTTGGAGAAGCGATATTCGACGGTCTGCGTTTCCCCCGGGGCAAGGTTGGGGATCGGGCGGTATTGGCGTTGACGCCCCGGGACGTTGGCTGTCGCTCGAAAGCTGAGCACGTCGGCGGAGCGATTCGTCACCGTCTGGCGAAGTAGCAGTTTTTGTGATTCAACCAGCGCCAGCCCGAACACCTCCACGTCGGAAAGGCCGACTTCGATCTCCAGCGGTATCTCCAGGTAGTAACCGGTCTCATCGAGTGTCACCTTGGCGAGTATAATCTTTAGGCCAACCGGTTCGTTATGGGGGATGCGCGCCTGAAACATGAGGCGCTCGGTTCGACGCTGCATGAGCGCGAAACTGAAGTTACGCGGTCGAATCTCCCACCCTTT
>JADFMZ010000446.1 GCA_022563615.1 Planctomycetota bacterium | reverse complement strand
GTGTGCGTGCCGAATCCTTCCAATACGGTGGCGGTGCAGACATTGCCGACCTCGTCGCACGACTCGCCCAACGAACACGGCTGCGTACCCGAAAGGCACGTTCCGTTGCTGCACGTTTCAACGCCGTTGCAGAACCGCCCATCGCCGCAATCGGCGTCGAGGGTGCAGTCGCCGGCGGTGGAGCACTGATCGATTTGCTCATCGCAGGGCGCTGACGCGCATGGCGCGGCGCCGCTGACACATGTTCCGCTGAGACAGGCTTCGGAACCGTTGCAATACAATCCGTCATCGCAATCCACGTTCTGGGAACAGGCCTGGCTGTAGCAGGCATTGCGAGATTCGTCACAAAGGCTGTCGGGACAGGGCGTGGCGCCGTGTTGACACAAACCGCCGACGCAGGATTCGGTTCCATTGCAGAACTGACCGTCGTCGCAGTTGGCGCTGCTGGTGCATCCAGCCGCCTCGGTCACCGATGCGAGAAAGAGCTGATCCGCCAGGTCGCCGTCCACGTTCGACAATACGAGACTGCCGGGATCGAACGTGTAATCCACGTGCTGGGCGCTTACGGTCCCGGACCAGCCATAGGGAACATGAACCCTGTAAAGCCCCTCGCTATCCGTTACCGCCGTCGTGCCGCCATTACCCGCAGAAACGGTTACACCGGCAACGCCTTTTGCCCCGGTGTCCCACACCTTGCCGTCAATGACCGGCCAAACGAATACCTCGTTGACCAAGAGCCCCGTCTGGCTGTTTTGACAACCTAGAGCGATCCCACCCACGACGAGCGACACCGCAATCCGATGGGCGCCAGCCGCATTAAAAGGAAAGGACTTTCGGGAATGAGTCTCTACTGTTCCGGACACCGCCGCGCCATCGACCGTCCAAGTAAACGTGCTCCCCACGGGCACATCGCCTTCGATGATAGCCACCGATGAGTGGGCGGTCAAGATTCTAGGACCGCTCGACGCATCTCCGGCATCGATTTCCGGATCCAGGGTTACTGTAAACTCGCACGACGAGATTCCAACGTCGGCGAGATCCGTCAGCGCCAGAACATCCACCGCCACCGTTGCCTGGGCTGTAAATTCTCCATCACCCACCGTCAACGTAAACACCAAACGAACTTCGCCGCTCTCCACCATCGGAGCGACGAAACTGGCGACCACCGCTTCGGCATCTGTGAGTTGCACTTCGGGGCCCGACAACTGAACCCAGGAATAGGTGAGGGCATCGCCGTCATCATCCCGACTCAACGTCCCATCCAGAAACACCAGGTCGTTTGCATAAACCACCTGAGTCTCGCCCGCGTCAGCCAGGGGAGTGCGGTTGAATTGCGTTACCTCGATCTCAAGCGTGAGCGTGAAGACCACTTTATCCTTGCCGTCCAGACCGGTTACTTTGACCCTGTACGTGCCCGGCTCGGCAAAGGAATACGTTTGATCGGGTCCGACGCGCAACTCACCGTCGCCAAAATCCCACTCGAAATGCAGCGCCACGTTAGACAAGGGTTTGCGGGACTTAACCGTAAACTCCCACTTGCCCGCTTCGCGGGTTTGCGAAGCCACGGCTACGAAGTCCTCGTTACCGCTTTCAACGACAACGGAAGCGGGCAGGATGTCGCCTGCCGAACCCATCCCGGCCCGGGTGCCGCATCCAGCCCCAACGCTCAAGATCCAAACAGATGATCCGATAACGGTGACACTTGTGACCGCGCGCGCAAAGAATTGCATCCCTCTTCATCCCCCCTACAAGAACGAAATGCTTCCCATCCAACCCAGACTATCCAGGTTCCCGCATGCCAACATTCATCAGCATGTGATATCCCAAAGCCAAATGCGCAACAAAAAGGCAAAATACGCCGTTGGATTCCAAAGCTAGCCTTCGAAACCCCATAATTAGTGCGAATTGAGACCGGTCCGGAACTCCGAATCGTAGCTGCATGGCACGGAATGATCCGCCAAGGGCGCAGCTCCACGGGCAATGAATGCAGGAGCGGAAACTCGTGATATGGGGCGGGAATAGTCCGCAGCACGCTCAGAGGTCTTCGGTCGGGCTATGGCTGACCCATGTCACCGTCGCATTGTTTACCGGTGCAGCCGTCACATTGCTTACCGGCGCAGGTCACGCGGCGGAACCTTCCGCCGGCCCTGTTGTCGAGGGCACCGGTTTTGAGCAGTCCGATGGCTGGTGTCCGGGCTTTGTCTGCGGGCCGGAGTTTTTCAACTGCTTCGAGCCCTTGAACGATCCAACCACAAACTGCGGTTCGGACAACCCCAACCCGGCCACCGGTAAAGTCGTCCCGGCACTGCAGGGAATCGCGACGTATACGGGGACGGTCACATTCGCCGGCGTAGACAATGG
>JADFMZ010000445.1 GCA_022563615.1 Planctomycetota bacterium | reverse complement strand
CCGCCGCCACAACACCGAAGCGAAGCTCTGCCACACGCGAACCACGCGAAAAAAACTGTCGAAATCGGGAATCGACGTCGACCAAATCAGGTCGTGCTTGGAGAGCAACTTTGCGCTGTACTGCTAACCAGCTACTACCAATCTACGACACTACCCGCCCTTCGTTGATCCGCAAGGTCCAAGGTGGCCGGCTGCTATAGCGAAACGCGTTCGGGGCGGCCTAGGCGACGGCGGACTTTGGACGTGCGCGATGTGGAACGACGGGCCTTCTGAGCCTGCGCCGCTTCGGCATTCTCGGTGGGCGACTCGTAGGCGGCCCCCAGGTTGCGGATGCGCTCATATCGTTTGCGAAGCAGGCCATCGATGGTTCGACGTTTCAGGTCGTTCAAGGTTCCAATGATGTATTTTTCCAGGCTGGCGGCGGCCGTTTCGGGGTCGCGGTGGGCGCCGCCCATCGGCTCGGGGATGACATGGTCAATCACATTAAAGGCCAGCAGGTCGCGGCTGGTCAGCTTGAGCGCTTCAGCCGCGTGTTTTCGACGTTCCGCCGTCTTCCACAGAATGGCCGCACAACCCTCCGGCGATATCACCGAGTAGAACGAATGCCGGAACATGGCGACCCGGTCTGCCACTCCCAAGCCGAGCGCCCCGCCGCTGCCGCCCTCGCCGATCACCACGCTCACGATGGGCGTTCGAAGCCGCGACATTTCCATCAGGTTGACCGCGATCGCATGGGCGATCCCGCGCTCTTCCGCGCCGATTCCCGGATAGGCGCCCTGCGTATCGATCAGGCACACGACGGGCAGGCCATACTTTTCCGCGATCCGCATCTTGTGCAGGGTCTTGCGATACCCTTCCGGGTGGGCGCATCCGAAGTTGCACGCCACCCGCTCTTTAATGTCTTTGCCCTTGTTCTGGCCCAGCAGCATCACGCGGTGCGGGCCGATGCGGGCGAATCCGCAAATGATGGCGCGATCGTCACTGAACGTGCGATCACCGTGGAGTTCGCAGAAGTCGCGAAAGATCATGGCCAGGTAGTCGGGGGCAAGCGGCCTCTTCGCATGTCGGGCCACCAGCACCGTATCCCAGGGCGTGAGATTGGAATAGAGCCGCTTCAGCGTTGTCTTGAACCGCGCCCTTTGTTGCTTGATGTCTGCGGCGTGGTCTCGCCCGTTCTCACGCTGTTCGCGCTCCAGCTCCTCAAGGTCGTGCTGGATGCGCAAGAGCGGCTTTTCAAATTCAAGGAGACCGCTTCCACTCGCCGCGGCCATTCCGTCGCTGTTGGCGTTGTCCATCTTGTTGATCTTCCAGAGTCTTCCAATCCGGCTGAGCCGATACCCGCACCACAAGTTCCGAACTCAAAGCCGCATACCTTACCGCAAGACATTCGTCATACAAGACATTTTCCGGATGTTCTTCAAAAGGTTTTTCAGAACGTCGGTGGACAGACCTTGAAGCCGTGGCACGAAATCGGTAGGGCTTATAGGACGCCTAACCATTTGCAGATAATATACTTAGAATGATCCAAGGCGCTGTTTCGCGGTTCGCCGGCACCGGCGGACGGCCCGTCACAACAAAGCCTGAACGGTATCCATCCGGCTGGACGTTGGGTTGATTATCGGCCAGACTACTGTCGTTTGTGCACACACTTGCTCCGGCTCCTCAAGGCCGGCGCCCCGTTACCACAGTTTGGAACGACCAGGAGCAACCCTTATGACAAATGTGATCAATAGGATCAAGACGATTAGGAAGCGCACCGCCGTCACCTCCGCCGTCACCTCCGCCGTAGTTCTGGCGGTCTCGGCTTTGATGGTCGGCGGTTGCCCGTCGACGGAGCCGCCCGGTACGAACGAGGTGTTCATGCGAAGCATCGCGTTCGACCCGCCCGAGATCACGATCAATGTCGGCGAGTCGGTGACCTGGACGAACATGGACATCATCGTGCCCCACACGGCGACCTCGGGCAACCCCGAAGACGCCGACTTCGGTTCCGTATTCCAATCGGCGCGGCTGGGCATCAATGACTCCTTCACGCACACCTTCGACGAACCGGGTGAGTTCATCTACTTCTGCGAGGTGCACCCCGTTATGATGCGCGACGCAAAAGTGATCGTACAAGCCCCGTAGGGCATGGCCGCGATCCAGGGGTGTTCCACGTTGCCCCTCACCGGTCGGGGTGGACGAGGTTCTGCACGCGCTGAACGAGGTCGGTCAAGGATTCCAAGGCCTCCTCCGGTCCGACGGCCTTGATCGCCCCATAGGCAGCAGGAAAGCGATTCTCGACCCGTATCTTGCGAGAAAGCCACACGCAGGAAACTCCCTTGGCATCCTTCCTGTTACTCCCCAGAGGGCCGCTGGGTTGCATA
>JADFMZ010000444.1 GCA_022563615.1 Planctomycetota bacterium | reverse complement strand
TGTAGTCCCACGTCTTCCAAATTGTGAGACCATCATTGTGATCAATTCCGCCGGATGGTCGCGGTGCGCGCGTTCGCGCAGGCTGAAGCCTGCGGCTCAGTTTGGCTTGAGTGTCGCAGCCCGAACGGCGGTTGGCGCACGATTTTGCAGCCCCATGACGAACGGTCCGATATTTCATCTCGGCAAATCATTGCTTCGTGACCGATAACGGAAAACCAGACAAAGGGCGCCGGCTATGGTTTGCCACGGAATGTCAATTCGGGTATCATGCCGCTTGGTATGGGATACAACATGATCCAGACCTACGCTGCAAAGGGGAAGTGATGCAAATGCAAAGCGGAACGATGGCTGTCGTGACTCAAGGTGCGTCGCGCCCCGCGCCGGCGTTGCCGCCTCCGCCGCTGGTTAAGCGGTTTCTCGATTATCTGTTCATTGAGTGCGGCCTGGCCGGAACCACCGTTACGGCGTATCAGCGCGACCTGGCGGAGTTCTGGGCGTGCATCAAAGCCAACGGCGTGGAGCCGGCTGACATAAGCATCCAACACGTACAAACCCATCTCATCGAACTGCAGCGCCGACTCTCCGTCAGTTCGATCGCGCGTCACCTGGCTTCGATCAAGGTGTTTCTTCGCTACCTTCACGCAGAGCGCATCCTGCCACGCGACGTAGCCTCGCTCATCGAATCCCCTAAACGCTGGCGGACGATTCCCAATGTGGTTCGGTACGAGCAGGTTGAAGCCATGCTCATGGCGCCGGACCCAGCCGACGACCTGTACCTCCGCGACCGCTCACTGCTTGAACTACTGTATGCCACGGGAATTCGCGCGACCGAGGCGGTCGATCTGACGGTTGCCCAGGTGAATCTCAAGCTTGGTTATCTTCGATGCATGGGCAAAGGTCGCAAAGAGCGGGTCGTGCCGATCGGCCAGCCGGCTATCCAGGCGCTAGGCAGGTATGTTGAGATTCTCCGGCCACGCCTCTTGGGCGAGCGGTTCGACACCGCCCTCTTCCTGTCGCGGACCGGCCGGCCGCTCGATCGCACCAACGTCTGGCGCCTCGTTCGCAAATATGCTCAACTGGCCGGCTTGAGTCAGCATGTCTCGCCCCACACCCTGCGGCATTGTTTTGCGACTCATCTTCTGGCCGGCGGGGCGGACCTGCGTATTGTCCAGGAACTTCTGGGCCACGTTGACGTCACGACCACTCAGATTTATACCCATGTGGACGAGGCCAGGCTCCAGCAGGTTCATCGCAGGTGCCATCCCAGGCCGTAGCGTACTACGCCGGGGATGGGCCAGCCCCGGGAGCCTCGGTGTCGAAATACGTAGGCGCATGGCGTGGCTCGCATCGACTTTGGCAACACGACTGACCTTTCCGATGTCAGGCTGCTTGCGCTGTGTCACGAGGCGGCCGTCCCTTGGTCTCTGGGGCGAATTACGCTCCGCGTTCGCTACAGTCGCGGGGCCGACTTCTCCGGAACCTGCTTCTACGCCGACCGGCGGATCTACATCAACCTGGGGCGCCACTTGGAGTATCCCTATCGACTCCACACCAACCTGGCGCGGACGCGGACGGCGGGACGGCAATGGTACAAGCCGATCTACACGCTGGACCTGGAGGACGGCTACCAGCTCGCGCTGTTCATCTTTCTGCACGAGCTGTACCATCTACTGGTTAAGCGGGCCCGGCGAAACACCCGGCAAAAGGAATCCATGTGCGATCGGTTCGCCGCGCGCTATCTGGTTTGGCGGTTTGGAGCCGCTGTCCGAACGGTCAAGGGGAACCCGGTGTCGTGCGACGAGTGGGACTTTCAGGATCTGGAGGGTTTCGTAGCTGCCGCGCGCGATCGGCGGCGCAGACCCAGCACCGCCGCTCGGTTACCAACCCGGCTCGCGGACGCACCGCCCCCATCCGACGGCCAGTTCAAGCTGTTTGTGTAACCGGATTTCGTGCGCCGGGGCGTGCGTGACAGTATCGGCGGCCTCTCGTCGTGCCGTAGGCACGGTTTGAACGTAGCCCAGGACATGGTCCTGGGGCTCAAAGTGAGAGCCAATGGCGCGAGTCCCGTAGGGACGACTGAGCCGAACCACGGTCATCAGCCGTCCCTACGGGACTTGGCATGACAGGAGGCATCGGATCCCGGCGATGAATCGCCGGGCTATTGTCGGGCTGTGCCTTTCGGCACGCTTTGTTTCGCGCATCGTCACCGCCGATTCTGTCACAGACACAACACCGGGGCGTGCATCTGAGGCGGGTGCACAAGAGGGGTCGTGACAAACCGAGAGCAGTTTTCGTCCGCGAAACCGGACCGCTTCCTTACGGGCGCGGCTCTGAGAGAGACTTCTTTAAGACGCTCTGAGGCGGGAGCAAGACCGGCTGATCCGGCGGAGC
>JADFMZ010000130.1 GCA_022563615.1 Planctomycetota bacterium | reverse complement strand
TTAAAGGTTAAAGGTTAAAGGTTAAAGGTTAAAGGTTAAAGGTTAAAGGTTAAAGGTTGAAGGTTAAAGGTTGAAGGTTCCTCGAGATGGACGATGCACCGACTATCGACCTTTGACTTTCGACCTGCGACTTTACGCTCGCATCCTTCGATTTCGGTCATCATCCCGACGCACAACGAAGAAACGGCAATTGGCCCAACCCTTGAGCGATTGCAGTCCTCTTCCGTGCGAGAGGTGATCGTTGTGGACGGTCGTAGTCAGGACCAAACGACTCGAATAGCCCGCCGCCACGGCGCCAGGGTGGTGGAGGCGCCGCCGAGCCGAGGCCGACAGCAGGACGTCGGGGCAGCCGTGGCGTCGGGCGACGTCTTTCTCTTTCTTCATGCCGACACCATGCTGCCTGACGGTTTCGATCGACAGGTGCATCGGGTTCTAAGCAGGCCGGGCGTGGCGGCGGGAGCGTTTCGACTGCGGATCGACGCCAACGGCTGGTCTTACCGTGGGTTGGAGTTCATGATCGACCTGCGATCCCGGCTGCTTCAATTGCCCTATGGGGATCAGGCAATTTTCCTCAAGGCTGAGGTCTTTCGCCGCGTCGGCGGCTTTCCACATTTTGCGGTGATGGAAGATTTTGCACTGGTGCAAAGGCTGCGCCGGGTGGGACGGATCGCCCTGGCCGACGCGGCTGTGCGAACCTCCGCGCGCCGATGGCTCAAGAACGGCCTGTGGCGAACCACACTCTTGAATCAGGCGTGCCTTGCGGCGTACTGTGCCGGTATATCGGTGGATCGCATCGCGGGCTGGCGTGTCCGATCTTCGGCCAAGGGTGACGCTAGCCTGATGTCGAGTACTTTGGCACCACAACAAGACTGAGCTGCAGGCTTCAGCCTGCGCGATATCGTCGGACGCCTAGACTGGGTTCGTGGCCCTTTGGGTGAAGCTCCCGGGGAGGGCGAGCCTCCCGGCGAGCCGTAAGGTTGACGAATCGTGACCCCCGTGGTCCGGCTTGTACCTCGGCCTCGCGGCAGGCATGAAATTGCCAATACCCCGCCGATTCGGTCACGGCCCCCCGGCGCAAGACCCCGGATTTTGGCCATTGCCGGGCATGAGCAATCCTGTATAATGCCCCGTTCGAGCATTAATGGACGGCTGACCGGAGACGACGACATGCCAAAAATGAAGACACACAAGGGCCTGAAGAAACGGGTGAAGATCACAGCCAGGGGCAAGGTCGTCCACAAGCGGGCCAATGCCGGACACCTCATGAGCGGCAAGAGCGGCAACCGCTGCCGGTCGCTACGCAAGGCCAAGGTGCTCACCGGGTCTGCGACGAAGCGAACCAAGCAGGCCCTGTCGGCAGCGGGATAATCCCGCGAAAAGATCGCAGCATGAGCGAGTGTCCCTGTCCCGGCTACAGAACCGGCGTGACAGGAAGGGAGATCATACATCATGGGACGAACAACCTGCGGTGCAGCGCGGCACCGAAAAAAGGTGCGCGTGCTCGGAAAGGCCAAGGGGTACCGAGGCCCCAGAAGTAAGAACTGGCGATTGGCCAAGGAAACTCTGCTCCGCGCCGGCGTACACGCCTTTCGTGACCGGCGCCGGCGCAAACGCGATTTTCGCGCGCTGTGGGTGACGCGACTGACGGCGGCCTGCCGTATGCGCGGCATCAGCTACAGCCGCTTCATCTTCGGCCTAGCGGGCGCCGATATCGAAGTCAACCGTAAGATGCTCAGCGAGATAGCCATCTCCTCACCTGCCGATTTTGACACCCTGGTCGATTTGGCCAAGAAGCACCAGCCCAAAAACGCGGCGGCTTGATCTCGACCGTTTTAATTTCCGTTTTCAATGGCGGCAAACGCCTGGCATCGTATTTGGCAAGTTGCACGATGATCTGAGCCGCGGGCTTGGATTATGCGCAAGCTCGCACAGATGACCTGCGGTCACTGGTTACAGCCTGTTGTCTGAGGCTTTGATGCGGCCCAAAGATGGGTTGCGCTCGATCGAGTTGGGCCTCAGCCGTAGCTTCAAAGATTCGCCGACGTATCCAACCAGCCGGACGTGGTAATAAACCAGCAACATGGGAAACGACAGGAGCGTCTCGACGATGGTCTTGCCCTTGCGAGCTAGATCGTTGTAGGTGATGGCCGCCAGCGCCGCGGCGAAAAACAGGACCGGCGCCCAAGCAAGCCAACCGTGCAGCAGGATCAGAGGCAGGCTCAGATAGGTCAGCATGAACGGCAGCATGTCCAACCGCGGCGGCAGACCATACTTGTAGACGAGGCGAGCAGCCGACCGTCCACCGCGAAAAGCCTGCTTGAAGAACGATCGGCGCGTGTGGTGGTGTTCATGCAAAACGATCGCGTCGGCCACCACTAGTTGTTCGTAGCCGGCGGCGCGCAACATCAAGTACAACCCTTCTTCGTCGCCGCGACCTGAAACCGTTTCATCGACAATCCCATCACGCTTTGGAGCCGGCGTGGCGCGATCCTCATCGAACAGGTGCGTCAGCAGCAAGTCACGACGCACACACAGATTGCAGCTTACCAGACGCGGCGCCGGGCCCGGCCCGGGCAATCGCTGTGTTCCCTTGAGCGTCAGATCGTAGATGTTTCGCGGCTTGGGGCTGTGGACCCGGCCGACCACGGCGGCCACACGCGGCGACGTGAACCCGCGCATCAGCTTCTCCAGCCAATCAGGCTCGGCGACGCAATCGTTGTCCACCAGTGCAATGAAAGAGCCGGTCGCTTCATGAATGCCACGGTTCCGGCTCGGATTGGCGCCAAGATTCGGTTCGTTCCGAAGCCGTCGAAAGTTCAAATCCGAATGGGCGGCGGCGAACCGCTCCAGGAACTGCGGCGTGTCATCGGTGGATCCGTCATCGATGACGATAATTTCGTAGTTCGAGTGGGTCTGCCGGGCGAGAGAATCGAGGCAACGCTCCAGCGCATCGCGGCGGTTATACGTGGGAACGACGATGGAAACACGAGCCTGCTCGAGTGTCTCCTCTTGCGCCTGATTCATCGCCACAGTGCGCGCCGCCGCCGGAGTAATGCTAGTGGACCTTCACGCCTCCATTTGTGGGTGACGGGCAGCGCCATTTTGTTGTGTGCCACTGCTTTCAAGCAGTGCCCACGGTGGTTTTCGCGAAGTTCGTGCAGTTTGTGCACTGCTCAAGAGCAGTGGCACACCCACTATGCGACGCGTGACGCTGCACTAGGATCGCCCCAGCCGCAATTCGGGATGGACGGCGAAGATTTCCACGCGTCGGTTCTGAGCCCGCTTTGATTCCGAGGTGTTGGGGGCCAGCGGATGGAATTCACCTCCGCCACACGCCGCCAGCCGCGACGGCACAACGCCTCGGTCCTTGAGGTAACGGACAACGGCCAAGGCACGCTGAGTGCTCAGTTCCCAGTTGTCGGCCCACCCGCTTTTCTTGATCGGCCGGTCGTCGGTGTGGCCGAATACCAGAACGTCCTGATCCCCGTATTCTCCCTGGAGCGTGCTGACGATGGCGTCGAGCGTACGCCGCGACTCCGGTCGGAGCGTCGCCTTGCCCGGCGCGAACAGAACGCTGGATTGGATTGCGATCATGGCGCCGCCGGGTACAGCCGTCCAGCCTGGCGCGGCCTCTTGAGGCGGTGGCAGTTCCGCCAGCCGCCTTTGCAGTTCGTCGATTTGATCGTGGGCAGCCAGCAGTTGCCCGTCGATATCGTTGCGGTTGCGGTCGGTCGCATCCAACTGGTTTCGCATGGCGTTGATGCTTTCCGCCAGGTTTCGGTTGGTCTGTTCCAGTAATGCAATGCGCTGCTTGTGCTGTTTGGCACAACCGCCGAAAGCGACCACTACGATCAATACGGCAATCCATCTGGTCATGACTTGTCCGATCATTTCCCTTCTCCCACGAAAGTGTTACCGAGCACCTCAAGGGTAGCGCCGACCGGGTGCCCATCCAACCTTAAGGGTGCCAAACGAAACGTGTTTCGTAGCGCCCGCGGCAGTCCGAAGTTCGCGCAGGCCTTTTCCGAAATGCCTGCGGCTCGGTTTTGTTAGAAGCGCCCAGTCCGTGCGCTGTTTCCGATGCGCTATTCCTTTTCGTCCGCTTCCACGCTTTCGGCGCCGCGCTGGAGCATTTCCTCAAGGCGCTGTTCGCGCTCATCCAATTCAGCGTTCCGTTTCTCCTGCGCTTTCCTTTCCTGCTCGGTGGCTCGGGCGCGCTTGACTTCGCGCATGTCGCGCCACAACCCCCAACAGAACGAGAGCACCCATTGCGCGGTTCGCGTGGCCGTAGCTGTACACACGATCAGCCACACCACGCTGATGGACTTTTTCTCGTCCGTCAGCCCGAAGAACCAGACCGGCGTGTGGTAGCCGCGATTCTTCCACAGCACGATGCCCGCCGTGACGATCACCAACAGCACCAGCCCGGACCGAAGATAGACTTTAACCTGTTTGAAGGCAAGACTCACGGCAAATCCCCGATCGCCAAAGGCTGTGAATTGTTCAAAATCAGCCACCTCGTGGCCTCAATCGCCCGCCAAACAAAGGGAAGCCGCAGGATCGGCTCATACAGCACCACCACAATCAAAAAGGAGAGCGACAGCCAGGGGCCCAGCGGCAGGGCCCGCGTCCGCTTGAACGGCAGCGACAGCAACCATCCCAGGAGCGCCAGCACGCAGGTGAGGAAAAACCCGATCACCACAATCGGCCAGCCGGCGACACAACCCGCTGCCGCCATCAAATGGATATCACCTGTTCCGAACGCCTCCTTGCCGAAAAGGAGCGTAAACACGATTCGGACGCACCACCCTATTGCGCCTGCGATGAGGTATCCGCTTGCGGCTGTGGCGAATCCGTACAGAGGTGTCCACGCGCGCAGCGACGCCAACCAGGGTATTTGCACATCGGCGTGCAGGGCGGCGCTGATTCGGCCCGGCGCGTCTTCACCCGATCGCATCAGCCAATAACCCATGACGGCAAAGAAAACAGCCGGCAATAGCAAACCCAGTTCCGACAGCACCATTCGTCGGGCGCCGTGGCGCTCATCATGAATCGCCTCGATAATGGCTTGATCCGATGCCCGCGACACGGTGTTCTCACAGAGGATCAAGATGAAGAACAGCAGCAACACGGGCCAGATGCGGCCCACGTAGCGAAGCTCGACGTAGCCGGTTTCTTCCAGAAACAAGGCCATCAGCAGCGCTGTCAGCAGGAAAAAGGTTGTCCAGCCGGCGAGTCGAGACGGCTGTGAAAGCCGGGGCGGCATTCGAGGAATGGACACCTCAGGCTCCGGTTCGGGATCCTCTACCACGAAGTCGCCGAAGTCTTCGGGGTCTTCATGCGGTTGGCACACCAGCACAACCCACACCAAACCCAGTCCCCCCAGTGCAAAAACGGATACCACAGCCGTCGTGTCGAAGGGCCTGATCCACTCAGCCCCATGCCTCGGCGTCCAAACTGTATGCAGCGCGAAACCGGCGACGGTCACCATATTCGTGAAGCGCACGTCCACCCAATAGTGCTCAAGGTCAATCGTGGACATGGCCAGCAGGCAGGCGAACAGGATGACGTGGGCCAGATAGATCGGCCAGTCGTACGACAATCGGTCGGTCAATCCAAACCGGCTGTTGCTTAGCCCCTCCCGCACCTGGCCGACGAAGAACGCATCCAACAGCATCAGCGTAATCAGGGCCATTACGACCTCGATCACCAGGTAACGCGTGGCAATGGGAACGCCGCAGGCCCGGCATCGTCCGCCAAGCAGGACGAAACTGATCACCGGGATGTTGTCGTACCAGCAGATGCGCTTGCGACAATGTGGACAGGCCGACCAGAGAGGTTCGCGTAATGACTGATTCCGAGGAATCCGATAGACAACGACGTTCAGAAAGCTGCCGATACATAACCCGATGGCAGTCCAGAACAACAACCACCAGATCGTCGCCATCGTCGCGAATGTGGACAAGGAATCGCCACTCAAAACGAATTAAGATCCTCTAACAAGACCGAGCCGCAGGCATTTTGAAAAGGCCTGCGCGAACGTCGGAGTATCGCGGGCGCCACGAAACATGTTTTGTTAGACGGTCTAAGGAATAGATCAATGATTCCGATGCCAATCCGATCCGCAGACTTGACGCCCACGCCTGCAATCGGAACAGGAAGAGGATTCGCAAGAACGCTATGGACCTCTTACAGCCGGCTGTGGGTTCCGTCACACCAGGGCTTGTTCTTGCTCTGGTGGCACTGGCAGATCGCTTTCTTGCCGGCTGAATCGACCTCCACAACCATCGGTCGGATGCCTGTATTCTCGCGCCCGTGCGTCCCGTCACAGTAGGGCAGCTTGTCCGACAAACCGCACTGACAGTACGCCTTGGTGCCGGGAGTCTCCTCCACCACGATGGGAAGAGCGCCGTGTTTGGGCTCGGTCATCGCTTCTCCTTGCAGACCATAGAGTCCACGGGTGACACCCGTGGGCATCGAAAACCTCGAACCGCGACCGCCTCAAAGCGATTCGAGGTTTTGTGCGAATTCCTCGATCACGTCTTTCGGCGTGGAGGCTCCAGCCGTCACGCCCGCGAACCGTTTGCCTTCGACCATCTCGGGCTTAAATTGCGCCCACGTCTCAATGTGATGGGTGGCGCAGCCCTTCTCGCTGCAGAGTCGGGCCAGCTCGCGCGTGTTCGCCGAGTGTAGCCCACCCAGCACGAACATCACATCCACTTCGCTCGACAGCTCGACGGCGGCCTCCTGCCGTCGCGTCACTTCGAGGCACAGCGTGTTGACGATTTTCACCTCCTGAAAAGGGCGCTTGAGGATTTGGGCAACCATATCCGCCACGTGTTCAGGCGAGTGCGTCGTCTGGGCCACGATGCCAAGCCGCTCCTTGTAGGGAAGGGCGCTTTCAAGGTCCGTGCCTTGATCGATCACGGTCACGTTCGGAGCGTAGCCGATCACACCTTTGACTTCCGGGTGGTTTCGATCCCCGATCATCACGACGTGATAGCCATCCTCGTGAAGCTGCTTCACCACCTTCTGGGCACGTTGAACCAACACGCAGGTTGCATCCACAACTCTCAGGCCAAGCCGCTTGACCTTCTCGAACGTCTCGGGTGACGCACCGTGCGAGCGGATCAGCACCGTCTGGGATGGGTCGATTGTTTCCAGATCGCCGGATTGATCGAGCCCCGCCCGTTCGAGCTTCTTCACTACCTGTTGGTTGTGGATGACCGGCCCCAGTGCGACGACCCGCCCTGGGCCATGCTCCTGCACCGCAACCTCAGCCAGCTCGATGGCATCCTCGACCCCGAAGCAAAACCCGCGCGAACTCGCCAGCTTGACCTTCATGTCCTTACGCCTTCTCCGCAACGGCATCCGCGCTGCATCGCCAGCCCGATCCGCCGCGTACACATCGTACACACCTATCGGCCAATCGACCAGCAAAGTGCCAGGCTTCGGGAACACGTAGGCTAACCCCCTACCTGCCACCTGTGGCCGATTTCACAATCCGAGGGTCATCTTAAGGTATGAGAATGTTGGACATTCGCCGCATCTTCAATCCGGGCACGCGGGATCGGGCAACGCATTGTTGGATGTGGCCCATGTTCTGCCGGGTGATGAGCCCAACTTCGCGCCAGCTCCGAGTCAGTGCTGCGGTACAACTTACGAAGGCACCGTGATTCCTGGCCATGTCTACGCAGTAGGCTATCTGGTCAGCCATCGTGCAGCCGGTGTCGTCGATCCGATTTGGAACGCCCGTTTCGCAATCGTCGATAATGACGCTCGGGTTCAAGTCGGATTGAGGGCACGCGTCCAAGTGATCCAGGAACCCGTCGCCGTCGGAATCACAACCCGTAAACTCCCAAGTTTCGTAATGCAGTGGGTAACCCCCGAATATGACGATCGTATCCCGGGCGCTGTCATACGCCATGGCGTGACGCGAGCGCCCCCATACAAAGGGGTGGGTCACCAGCATCCATGTGTTCCCATCCCACTCCCAGGTGTCGCCTAGCCTTTGGTTTCCGTCGAACCCTCCGAACAGCAAGGTCACATGCCGCGCACGGTCGTACACCATCGCGTGGCTCTCACGCGGACGGGGTCCGTTTTCGGTTCTAAGAAGCCAGGTGATCCCATTCCACTCCCAAGTGTCGCCAAGTTGGTCCGCGCCGTCGAATCCACCATGAAGAACCGTGACGCCCCGGGCAACGTCGTAGACCATCGCATGCCTCGTCCGAGGTGATGGGCCAG
>JADFMZ010000129.1 GCA_022563615.1 Planctomycetota bacterium | reverse complement strand
CAGGCCGGCCCCCGTTGGTTCGCTTCTCCCCTATCAACGGGAGGATGTGGAATGCGAGGCGCGGTTTCGGTGGAACTGTTGGGCGCGGCAGACGGGTAAGAGCTTCACCAAGTCGCTACGCCGCATTCTGCGTGGATTGGCCCGAGGAAGAACACAGATTTTTCTTTCGGCAGGTGAGCGGCAGAGTCGCGAACTCATGCAGAAGGCACGTCAACATTGCGAGGCCCTGAAAATCGCCACCGATTTCTATGACAACCGGTTTTTTCGCGATCTAAGCATCAAGCAATTGGAAATACGACTTCCGGGTGGAGTTCGGATCATCGGTCTGCCGGCCAATCCGCAAACGGCGCGGGGGTTTACGGGTGACGTGCTGCTGGACGAGTTTGCGATGCACGCATTCGACCGAGACATTTGGGCGGCTATGTTTCCCTCGTTACTGCGTGGTGACGGGGAATTGGACGTCGCCTCCACGCCCAAGGGTCGAAGCAACGTCTTTCACCAACTGCGGGACAATGAGCACTTCTCCACCAGCATCGTGACGTTGCCGGACGCCGTGGCGCAGGGGCTGGATGTGGACGTGGAACAGATCCGGTCCGCGATGGGAGATGAGGAACTGTATCGACAGGAGTTCTTGTGTGAATTCCTGGATGAGACTACTGCGTTTCTTACCTATGAGCAGATTTCCGCCTGCGTGGATCAGACACTGCAACTGTGCGAATCGCCGGCGGAACTGTCGGACACGCCGCACGAACTGTTCGTCGGCGTGGACATCGGGCGCATGCGCGACCTGACGGTGATCTGGGTCGTGGCGAGTCAGGGCGACGTGCTCCGGACGATGGCGCTCTTTGAGCTTTCGCGCACACCGTTTCGTGTGCAGTTCGATTTGCTTTCGGAAATCCTGTCGACGCGCCGCGTGCGCAAATGTTGCATTGACGCGGGAGGGCTCGGCATGCAACTGGCAGAACAGGCCGTCGAACGGTTCGGCGGTCATCGTGTGGAATGCATTACGTTCACAACGGCGTTGAAGTCGCAAATGGCATCGGCACTGCGCATCGCAGTGGAGAATCGGCGCATCCGCATTCCGAACGATGATCGCATTGCCCGCGACTGGCATTCAGTCGAACGAACGGTGACGGAATCTGGGCACTTTCGTTTGACGGCTTCAAGGCGGGAGGGGAGTCACGCGGATCGTTTCTGGGCGGCTGCATTGGCGGTTCACGCGGCGGACGTCGGCGGCGGTGGAATCGAGTGTATGACCGTCGGGCCGCTCCATTTTGCGCGGACGGGGACATGGTGAGCGGCTTAGACTCTATCCCAAGACTGTGGCACGGGTTTGTAACCCGTGCGCTAACACCGGTTGAAAACCGGTGCCACAAAGGATTCTGGGATAGGCACTCAGGACAATACGAATGATGAATGGCGAATCCACTTGCCCTAGCTCTTGGTTGTGCTGGTTTGCCATTGATGGTTCGACGTCTTGCATTCATCTCGAAAGGAGAGTGCGTGGATGAAATGGACGGGATGGGTTGTAAATGCGTTGCGGTCGCGGCCTCAACAACGTCCGAAGCTCGGGCAGGTCATTGCCGCTCGGTCTGAGGATTCGGTGCGCGATTATCCCAGTGCGGGGCTTACGCCGTCGGGTCTGGCGTCCATATTGCGTGAGGCGGATAGCGGATCGTTGTCCACGGCCATGCAGCTCTTTGAAGAAATGGAGGAGAAGGACGCGCACCTGTACGCCGTGGCCAACACGCGGCGTCTTGCGTTGACGGGACTGGAATGGCAAGTCACCAGCGCGTCGGAACTGCGAAAGGGGTTGGACAATGTATTGGCGGATGAGGCTGCGAGTTATTGTCGCGAGGTGCTAGGCGGCCTGGAATCGCTGGATGAGGTATTGCAGCATTTGTCTCTGGCCATCGGTCGCAACATTGCGATTGCGGAAATGGTCTGGGACGTCTCGGAGGGCGCGCTGCGTCTGAGAGACGTTGCGGCTGTGGACTTCGGTCGCATTGTTTTTGATGCGTTGGATCGGCCGCGCATTTTGACGCAGGAAGAGCCGCAAGACGGGATCGATCTTCCCCGGAACAAGTTCATCGTGCATACGCCGCACAATGTTTCGGGTCATCCCCAGCGCGGCGGACTGCTACGCGTCACGGCGATGGCGTATCTGGCGAAACATCTGGCCTTGAAAGACTGGATGATTTTCGCGGAGGTGTTCGGGATGCCGGTTCGGATCGCGCGTTACGAGCCCAGCGCCACGGCTGATGAGAAGCGCGAACTGCTCACGATGTTGCAGTCGCTGGGAAGCAATGCGGCAGGTATTTTCAGTCGGGCGGTGGAGCTGCAGATTATCGAAGCCAACCGGGGAACGGCGGGGCCTCCTTATGAGCGTCTGGTGGAGTTTCTCAACCGGGAGATGAGCAAGGCCTGGTTGGGGCAAACGCTGACGACGGATGTTGCCGGCGAGAAGGGTTCTCTGGCAGCCACACAGGTGCATGAAACGGTGCGCCGGGACGTGCTGGTGGACGACATCCGCAAGGAAGGGCGCACGATCCGTCGCGACCTGTTGGGTCCGCTGGCGCGTCTGCGATTCGGGCCCGATGTTCCGGTTCCCTATTTTCGACGAACGCTCAGGAGTTCGCGTTCGCTGACGGAACTGGTGGATGTTTTGGACGTGGCGGTCAACCAACTCGGGGCGCGTGTGCCGGCTTCGTGGGCGCACGACGCCCTGGCGATTCCGGAAGCGGGGGAGCGGGAGGCGGTGCTGTCGGGCGCGACGGATTGATCGCACCCTGCAGTGGGCGCGAGCGAGCGCGGGCGACGTTGTTAGGTGTCAAACAGTGGCACGAAACTTACAAGGTGAGGTGATGATGACGACAAGACAAACTCTGACCAGCGGAGGTGATCGTGAGACGCGGTCGCTTCATTCGGCATCCCTTACGGGCGAGGCTCTTCCGCGCCGCGTGTTGATGGCGCCGTGGGGCGCCGTCGAGAGCACGAACGGCAGCTTCATCGTGGATGAGGAATCCGTTCGGCTGGCGATTGAGGCGTTCGAGGAGCATGGGACCGATCTGCCCATCGACTACGAACATCAAACGCTTGGCGGATCCTATTCGTCGCCGAGCGGCCAGGCGCCGGCGGCGGGCTGGATCAAGGGGCTCGAAAGCGAGCCGGGCGTGGGGCTGTTGGCGCGAATCGAGTGGACCCAACAGGCTCAGCGGATGATCGCATCGAAAGAGTATCGCTATTTGTCGCCGGTGGCGGTGATTCGCAAGCAGGATCGCAAGCTGGTGGCGATCCATTCGGCGGCGTTGACCAACAAGCCGGCGATTCGCGGTATGCAACCGATCGTCAATCGGGAGGCACTGCCGGAAAACGGGGAGGAAGTGGAGCCTCTGGGGCGATTGCGGTTGGAGTTGAATCTTCCAGTGGAGGCCAACCCGGAGGAAGTGTTGCTGGCGGCGAGTCGGCGTTTGGTCGAGCTGCGTGATGCCGAACAACAGAGGCGGGTGGAGGAGCGCGTTGGCGAGGCGATGCGGGCGGGCAAGCTGGTCGAGGCGCAGCGCGAATGGGCTGAGGCTCTGGTGGCGCGAGATGGGTGTTTGTTTGAGCAGTGGCTTCAAACCGCGCCGGTGGTGATTCAACCGGGGCTGACGACCGGGCCGACCTCCAACGACCCGACCGAGCGCCGACATCGTGCGGTGTCCACGCGGGCGCGTGCGGAGTTTCGCACTCATTCTCTGTTGTCGCGTTTGACGACGCTGGAGGCCTACGTGGCCAACGCCGTTCGTGAATGCGACCGGCAAGAATCAACGGTCGCATAGCGATAGGCGAACTCGCTATTCGACATTCCCCAAAGGTTGTTCGAGTTCAAAGGCTTGGAAAGGGTGATCGGATATGGCATTGACAGCAAACCGTGACGTGGACCATTACATCGACCAGGAACTGCGGAGCTTTCAGGCGGCTGCGAGCGCACACCTGTACAAGGGCGGTTTTGTAGGGCTGACCTCGGGAGGTTACGCCCGTCCCCTGACGGCGGGTGATCCGATTGTGGGAATCGCCTATGAGGAAATGGACAACTCGAGCGGCGCGGATGGGGATCTCTCCGTGCGGGTTTATACGCTCGGCGATTTCGGCGTGACGCTCACGGGGGCGGCTGTAACCGACCTCGGTCGGCCCGTGTTTGCTTCGGCGGACGACACGCTGACGTTCACGGGCAACAACAATTCGTATGTCGGGATCGTGCAGGATTTTGTCTCGTCCAACGAGATCATCCTGCGCATCGATCCGGCCCATCGGCAGATCAAGACCGTAACGCACACAGTCGAGGATCTGGCCGCCGGCGCGGACATCGCGGCCCGGGCGATCCATGCGTTCGAGTCGGATGGTTGGATCGTTTCGGCTCGTGTCGCCAATCAGGCGACGGCGGCGGCCGGAATTGATAACAGCAACACGTGCGTCATCACTCTGGCTACGGGAGCGGGAACCGTTGTGACTGAGACGTTCGATGCGACGACGACCTTCCCTGCGGCCAACGCGGCGCAAGACCTGGGAAGTGTTGGCAATACGCACGTAAGTTCCGGTGGAGTGATGACGTTGGCGGTCACCAACGGAGCGACGGCTGATCCCGGCCCGTTTCTGGTCGAGGTGGACTACGTCTGATCGCATCGCAGTTGCTTTGCTGACTTGAAATCGCAGTTCTTAGGAACTGCAAGCCATAGAAAGGAGACCCTCAGTGGCCATCATTAACACAGGACTGTTGACCAAAGGGCTGCGAAGCGAGTTCTTCAATCGCTTCAACGCCGCCACGACGTTTTTTCAGGATTTGAGTACGCGCATCGAGTCCCGGTCAGACACCGAGACTTACAAATGGCTCGGGTCGCTGCCTCGGATGCGCGAGTGGGGCACGGGTCGCCTCGCCAAAGGGATGGGCTCCGAATCGTACTCGATTGAGAACCTCAAGTACGAATCGACGCTTGAGGTGGATCGGGATGAAATCTCAGATGACAAGACGGGGCAGATTCGGATTCGGATTGCCGAGATGGCGGAGCGCGCCGCGACCCACAAGGACTTCCTGATCTCGCAACTGCTGGTCAACGGGGAGACGGCGGGGTTCAACAGCTACGACGGCGTGAGTTTCTTCAACAACAGTCACGTATCCGGTTCGTCGGGCACCCAGGACAATCTGGTGAGCAGCACGGCGAGCGATCCGGACAACCCCACGACCGACGAGTTCAAGACGGGGTTGAGGACCGCCATCGGCACCATGATGGCCTTCAAGGATGACCAGGGGGAGCCGATGTCGATCTCCGCAACGGGGCTCGTCTGCATCGTCCCGTCGTTGATGTATCTGACGGCTTTGGAAGCGATCAATGCGACGATCATCAGCAGCACGTCGAACATCGTGGCCGGGGCGGCGCGGATCGTTGGCTTTCCCTGGCTGACGGACCAGAGCAAATGGTATCTGCTCAAGACGGATGGTGTGATTCGCCCGTTGATCTTCCAAGACCGTGAGCCGGTGGAATTCAACGCGTTGACGGAGGACAGCGATGAGGGATTTCGTCGCGAGAAGTTCCTCTACGGCGTGCGGGCGCGGTATCGCCTGGCCTACGGCTACTGGCAGTTTGCGGTGCGCATGAACTTCGTGGCTCCGGTGTAACGACTGCTCTGGCGGCACGGGCGCCGACATACGTCGGAACCCGTGCCGCCGATCCCGCGCTGCCCACGAGGGGCGACGCGATAACGAGGAATGTCGCAATCATGGCGTATATCAGTAACGCAGACATTCAGGAACGGCTGGGCGCCGCGACGTACGTGCAGCTCGCGGATGATGATGGGGACGGCCAGGCGGATGTGGGCGTCGTCGATGAAGCTCGCCTGGGAGCGGAGGGTGAAGTGAACAGCTTTCTGGCTCGCCGTTTTCAGGTGCCCATCGACCTGGCCGTGCACGCGGACCTGTCCAACGTGTTGAAGTCGATCACGCTGGATCTGGCCGAGTATCGGCTGCGCGGACGTCGTCCGCCGGTTTCGGCGGATGCGGTGCGGCGGCGCGATCAGGCGAGCGATTGGCTGGCGCGGGTTGCGGACGGGCGGATTGAACTCCCCTCGGCTACGTCGGTGGCCGGCAACGCGGCCCGAGGGGCGATTGCGTCCGTCTCGGGCGAAGACCGGCTACTGACGCGCGACGAATTGTCCGACCTGTAACAGCTAACACCCGAGCGAGAAAGCCGTGCCCACAACGGATCGAACCACGATCAAGGCCGCCATCGAGGAGCTGACGGACAAGCTGCGCACCAACCTCGTGGCGGACCCGCCGACGGCGACGAAACCCTTTCGGCGCGTCGAGGTGCACCAGGCCGGTGTCGAGGAGTACCCGCGACCGTTCCTGACCTTGAGTTTGAGCCGGGCGAGGCCGATCGGCGTAATCGACAACGATAAGCTGATCGAGGTGGCCATGACGCTGAGGCTAGTGACGGACGTATCCGCTTCGGATCCGCACGCGGCCGTGCTCGACAAGATCGGCGCGTTGGAAGATTACCTCGACGGCATTGTGGACACCGGGGTGATCGAAGGCGCGGAGGGATTCGACCAGCGGGTTTGGAGCTTTGAGTATCCCAAGACGCCGGCTGGTGCTCGGGTGGCGGCTGCATCGGCCACACAAACGTTTGTTGTGAAAGTGGAGCGGCAGCAAAATCGGGAACCGGCGTCGTAGCGGGCCGTCCAACGAAGCGTAGCGCCCAATAGTAAGGCATTCGAACAAGGCTGAGCGGCGCTTTGCAAGCCGGCGCCGTATTCCAGGCCATGTTTTTCGTGACGGATCGATAGGGTTCATTGATGATCTGGATTCTGGCCACACGCGGAGCATCGACGAAATTGCGGTTGTCGCCGTTCACCGAAACGACGATCGAGGGCGTACACAGCGTAGTGTACAAGGCGGGAATCGAGCCGGTGCCGATTACCGGAGAAGACATCACCCAGGGGCAGCTCGGCACGTATCAGCGCGGTCTGCATCGCATTTCCGGGCTGGTGTTCTCCTACGACGGCTCAGTTGCGGAAACGCTTTTGGGCGGCACCAGCGAGATTGATTTGATCATCCGATACCGCGCCAACGGGCAGAAGCGAATGCGCACGTTGAGCGACATTCTGTTCGTCGGTGACGCGACGGTGGCGATGCCGGCGCTGAATGAAGGCGTATCCGAACTGATCGGCGTACCGTTCCGCGTTCAGATTCCTTCCGGGAACACTCTTGCGAACCACGTGACCGACGTGGTGGATGCTTAACCATGGCCGTCGATCGAGTTGAAATTCTCAGGACAACGCAGCTTGCCATTCAAGAGCAGAATCGGGAGCTGGAGGCTGCGCGCGAACGCCAGATGCAGGCCGTCGTGTCCCAGACCAGCACGGGCAGCGCCGACATCAACGCGACGTTCGGGCTGGATCGGAACTATCGCCTGGTGTACCTTAGGTGTCATTTTGTTGGCACTCCGGGCACGGCTGTTCTTACCCTTTCCGTGGATTCGGCCAGCGGGTCGGCCTATGACACGCGTCTCTTTACGATCACCCGGGCCGGCACCAATCGGGATGTTCACTTCAGATTGACTACCGAGGAAAGTCGGGAGCCGTCGCCCTGGGCGTTTCAGAGCGGTGACCGGGTGCGTCTCGAGTGGACCAACCCCGACAGCGGAAACATAACGTGGGGGTTGGAAGTGGGACTGGCCATTGCTTCGTAAGAGGATGTAATTCGATGCCGCTTACCGATCGTTCCGACAGCCTGGTGACGCGTAATCTGACCGTGCAGGACTCTCTTGAACTGGATCATGACACCACCCTTGAAGTCAAGGAGATGCCGGCTCCGCCGACACCGCCCACGGGCGCGCTCTACGTCTACGCCAAGACGGACGGGAAGCTGTACGTCAAGAACGATGCCGGTACGGAATCCGACCTGACCGCCGGCGCCGGCGGCGGCGAGGCCAACACCGCCGGCAACGTCGGCACCGGCGGCGTCGGGTTGTTCAAGCAGAAAGTCGGCGTCAATCTGGAGTTCAAGAAGATCAACGCCGGCTCAGGCAAGATCACCGTTACCGACGATGTCGCCAACGACGAGGTGGATCTTGATCTTGGGGCCGTTGCGCTGACTGACCTGTCCGATGTGTCCGCCAAGACCGGCAGCGGCACGACCGCCGTCTTGCAGAACTCACCCTCGCTTACGACGCCGACGATCGCCGACTTGACGAACGCGACGCACAACCATCAGAACGCAGC
>JADFMZ010000128.1 GCA_022563615.1 Planctomycetota bacterium | reverse complement strand
GAGAAAAAAAGCGAACGACCTTTGCAGAAACGGCAATAGTGGCTCTTGCTCCGAAGCCGGCAAGGGGTTCGGCGCCCGTTTTTGAATCACACCGCGAGCCCGGACGCCGGCTATTCCGGCCCCGGTGGATCGCCGATCGCGACGAATGTGGATCGGGTCGCCGGGGGTTGATACGATGCGCGCATGACCAAGACCGGCCCTTCAGCCTGGCTCATGTATGTGGCGGTTCGCTCGATCTTCGCCATCATGCAGGTGTTTCCGATGGATTGGAACCTCAGGACGGCTAGGGTGGCGGCGCGGATCTGGAAGATGTTGATGCCCCGGCATTACGACCGCGCGGTCACCCATCTTTCGGCTTCGCTGGGCGATCGATTCGGTCCGGAACAGATTCGACGCATTGCACACCGATGCCTGGAGAGCGTGACGATGTTCGCGGTGGAGGTCGTCTGCCTGCCTCGGGTAATGAGCGCACAGAGCTGGAGCCGCAACGTCCGGCTGGTCAACTTCGACGACGCGCTGAGTCTAATGTTGAGCGGCCGAGGTTTGATCCTGGTCACGGGTCACTACGGCTCGTTTGAACTGATGGGACACCTGCTGGCCAACCTCGGGCTTGATGTCGCCGCGGTCATGCGCCCACTGGACAACGTCTATTTGAACCGTTTCGTCGTGGCCAGCCGGCGGGTCCGAGGGTTGACGTTGCTGGACAAGAAGGGCGCGATGGTCGCCGCCGAGGAAAGGCTGCGGGACGGTACGCTGCTCTGTTTCATCGGGGATCAGGATGCGGGTCGCAAGGGACTGTTTGTCGATTTCTTCGGGCAGCCGGCTTCGACTTATAAATCGATCGCCCTGCTGGCGGTGGTGACCGGCGCGCCGGTTGTGATTGGATACGCGCGGCGTTGCGGCCAGCGAGCGCGGTACGAAGTCGGCGTGAAGCAGATTCTGTACCCCCAGCAGTGGGAAAGTCAGGACGATCCCATCCGCTGGATTACGCAGGCCTATACCGCCGCCATCGAAGCCATCGTCCGCGAGGAACCGGAGCAATACCTGTGGATTCACCGCCGGTGGAAATCCAAACCAAGGACAAAACGCCCCACCTCAGCCGCCGTTGCGTCGCCAGCCCCGGCATGAAAAGCATAACGCCATTGCATAGACCTGACGCCCCTGTTCCCGGCTCTAACGCCCCTCATGGACACCGGCCGATGATCCCTCATAATGCTTCTTTGGATATCCTGGGTCGGGATACCGATAGCACACGCGGGCGGCGGGCCGGCGCCTCCCCCTCGGAGAGAAAGAGCGTGGACCGATTGAAGAGAATCGCACTTCTTACAGCCGTTCAGGCGGCGCTGGTTACTTCTCCCGCGATGCTCGCGGCCAACGACGCCCGGCCTGCGCAAGCCGACGTATCGGAGGCAACACCGTCTTCGGCGCCGCATCCGCTGATGCAATACCTGGTCGACGAGTTGGAATACTCGAAGAAACATCTCGTCGGGCCTGACGGCACGAGGCCCTACTACATCAATTACACCGTCTACGAGGAGCACCAGGGGGTTGTATCAGGCGCATTCGGGGCCATCACCCGGAATGATCGCATGTCGGATCGAAAGTTAAACATCGATTTGCGCGTCGGCGATTACGGGCTGGACAACACGCATCAACTGCGCGGGGTCGGGCGCGCCCACGCCTCGGGAAGCGGCAACATTCCCCTACCGCTCGACGATCATCCTGAGGCTGTCCAACACGCCCTCTGGTACCACACCGACCGAATCTTCAAAGAGGCCCTCAGGCGCCTCACCAACGTCAAGACCAACTTGCGGGTCAAGGTGGAGGAAGAAGACGCCTCGGACGATTTCAGCCGGGAACCAGCCAACGTCCACTACGAACCTCCCGTGACGCTCGACCTGGACCGTGAAGCCTGGGCCAAGCGAATCCGAAAGATCTCGGCGATCGCCCGCGAGTTCCCGTTGATCTATCAATCGTCCGTAACGATCGGGGCCTTGGCGAGCACACGCTTCCTGGTCACGACGGAAGGTGCGCGATTGCAGACCACACAAAGGCGCTACCGGATTACGCTGACCGCCGGCACCAAAGCTCTTGACGGCATGGAACTGGGTCAATCAAAGGATTTTAACGCAGCCACACGGGCGAGACTCCCCGGGGACGCCGCGATCGAATCCGCGTTTCGCACGATCATCCAGCAGGTTCTGGCCCTTCGCGACGCCCCGTTGGCGGAGCCGTACATCGGCCCCGCTATTTTGCGCAATCGGGCCAGCGCCGTGTTCTTTCACGAGATTTTCGGCCACCGGATCGAGGGCCACCGCCAGAAGGACGTCACTGAAGGCCAGACCTTTACCAAGAAGATCAACAAGCCCGTCCTTCCGGCTTTTATCAGCATCGACGACGATCCAACGATGGCGCGTTTTGGCGGCATCGACCTTCGAGGCCACTACCTCTACGACGACGAGGGAATACGAGCGACCCGAGTGCGGTTGGTCGAGGACGGCGTGCTCAAGACCTTTCTCATGTCGCGCCGGCCGGTGGAGGGCTTCCCGAAATCCAACGGGCATGGTCGGCGACAGGCGGGTTTCGCGCCCGTCGCCCGGCAAGCCAATCTGATCGTCCGATCAACGAAACAGGTGCCTTTCGACAAGCTCCGGGCGATGCTGATCGAGGAGAGTAAGCGGCAGGGCAAGGAATATGGGCTGCTGTTCGAGGACATCTCCGGCGGATTCACGATGACCCGCCGGCGCGGGCCGCAGGCCTTCAAGGTATTGCCCATCGTCGTGTATCGCATCTACGCCGACGGCCGGCCGGACCAGCTCATTCGAGGAGCGGACGTCGTGGGAACACCGCTGACCTCGTTCGAGAAGATCGCCGCCACCGCGGACGACGCCGAGGTGTTCAACGGCACGTGCGGGGCGGAATCGGGCTGGGTTCCGGTCTCAGCCATCTCGCCCAGCATTCTGGTTTCCACCATCGAAATTGAAAAACGCGTGCGCGGACAGGACAGACCGCCCATCCTCGAATCACCGTTTGCGGAGAAGAAGCCGTGACGAAACCTGGAATCCTTGGAATGGTCCTTTTGCTCGGCGCCGTGCGCATCGTGGCCGCGGCGGAAGACGACGTGATGATGCGGGCGATGGTCGATGAGCTCGATCGATCCATGAAACAGCTTGTGATCGAGGGCCTGCCGAAGTCCTACTTCATCCAATTGACCGGCCAGGACCGTACTACCTTTGTGATGAGTGCAGCCTATGGCGGACTGCAACGGAACAACCAACGGCGGGTCCGAACGATCAAGAGTCGCATCCGAGTCGGGTCGTACCGATTGGACAACACGAACTTCGGTCGGGGCGCCGGTCGGGCTGGATTGCTCCCACTCGACGACGACTACACCGCGCTGCGACAGGCGATCTGGCTGGTTCTGGACGAGGATTACAAGCGGTCCGTCGAGACCCTGACCGCCAAGCTGGCCTATCTCAAGGACAAATCCGCTACGGAGCGCCCCGACGATTTCGCCCCGGTAGAGCCGGTCGTAGCCTCGGAGCCGCTGGCAAGCCTCGCTTTTGATGCAAAGGAATGGGAGAGCAATCTCAAACGATTGTCCGCGAGATTCGCAAAACATTCGGCCATTCAGGACTCGGCCGTGTCCCTCTTTGCCGGTAAGGCCGATCAGTGGATCGTCACTTCCGCAGGAACGCGGCTGCGCACCGGCGACTCGGGCGTGCTGATCGAGATAAGCGCCGAGATTCAAGCCGGAGATGGCATGTACCTCTCCGACAGCCGGCGCTACGTCGGGGAGACGTTCGAGCAGATTGCCTCGATCGAGCAAATGCTCGCCGACGTCGATCAGCTCTGCGTTAAGCTCATCGCACAAGCCGAGGCGGAAGTGCTGGAACACTATACGGGCCCGGTGCTGTTCGAGCCGATTGCGGCTGGCATTGTGGTGGAATCTTTGCTCGGGGATAAGTTGTGCGCTAGGCCGATCCCCGTCGGTGCGGGCGGATGGGCGGACAACAGTCTCGAAAAGAAGATCGGCCTGCGCATTTTGCCCCGCTCCTTTCAGGTCTTTGACGATCCTGGAACGAAACGCTTTGCGGGCAAGCTGCTGGCCGGCGCATACAGTTATGATGATGAAGCCCGGCAGCCGCAACGGGTCAAACTGGTCGAGAACGGAATCCTCAAAACGCTGGTCTCCTCTCGCGCCCCGACCGACAAGATCACGCGCTCCACGGGCCACGGGCGAAGCCGCGGCTTTGGCGACCCAAGCGCCACCATCGGCTGCCTGTATCTTCGTGACGAGCAGGGCGTTGGGGCGGATGAGCTGAAGACGGAGCTTCGACAGGCCGCCCGGGAAGAAGGGCTTGAGTTCAGCCTGCGAATCGAGGCGCTGGAACGGGGCGGCGCCGGCTCGCTGGGAGACCCGATCTATGCCTACAAGGTCTTTGTCGAGGATGGACGGGAGGAGCCCGTACGGGGCATCAAGTTTCAGCCGGTCTCCATCCGCGCGTTCAAACGAATCTTGGCCGCCGGAGATTCTCCAGATGTTTACAACTCGATCTCGCGCCTGCCCACCAGCTTCGTCGTGCCGGCACTGTTATTCGAAGAACTGGATCTGACCAAGATCGAGGAAGAGTTCGACAAGCTCCCGATCCTGAAACCTCCCGCCCTTCGGTAGCCGTAACATGTTCGTGCCCGGCTCGCGCGATTTTCCATGAGGCCGAACACTCTTGCAAGTCACCGTGCACCACCGTCCGAGGTGAGATGGCCGCCATCGAAACGAGCGAAAAGTTTCTTCCGAGAAAGGTTGGTAAATTGTAGCGGCCTGCTGGTACACCCGGTCGTCGAACGGCCTCCATAACATGGATAATCGGGTCTTGGAAAACACTATTATGCAGCGTAATGAGGCCATTATCATGCGCTGATCACAATAATCTGATGAAATGTTCGGGTTATGATCCTATTCTCTGTAGGATTCGCTCGCGCCCATTCCTGGCGTTAGCGTTCTTGGGCTTGATCTTCAGGGCTTTGTCGTATGCCTTGATCGCCTGCTCAAGCTCACCCTGAAAGCCCAGAACGACGCCCATATAATAATGGGCCATGAAGTGGCTAGGGGCGATCTTGACCGCGCGATGGTATTGCTCGAGGGCCTCATCCAATTTTTCCATTTCGCGCAGCGTGTTTCCCATATTTACCATGGCTTTGGCGTGTCGGGGATTGAGGCGGATCGCGCGGCGGTAGTGCTTCAAGGCATTTTCACGTTGGCCCAATTTCTTGAGAGCATTGGCGAGGTTGTAATACGTGGCAGCCGAACCTCGACCCACGCGCAGACTCTCTCGATAGGCCTCGGCGGCCTCCGTGTAGAGGCGTTTGCGGAACAAGCAGTTTCCGAGGTTATAATGGGCATCAGCGTAGGTCGGGTCCAGTTCGATGGCTTTACGGAAGGCCGTTTCGGCGTCGTCGATTTTGTTCTGCCTGAAGTAATTGCTGCCGAGGCCTAGATAGCCCCTTTCGTTTTCAGGCCTCTTGGCGATGACGTCCTTCCACATCACGATATCGTTTGCGTACACTTTGTTGCGTTGGATCGTTCCATATCCAAGCGGTACGGCGGCGGCGAGGACCAGAAGGGTCGAACCCACATGTCGGATCGGGACGGGTTCGGAGCCTCGCCTGAACACGTCCGAGAGAAGCTCATTGACGGCGAACACGACCGCAAGAATCACGCTGATCAGCGGCAGATACATGCGGTGTTCAAACACCGGGTCCGCAATGGGAATGAAACTCGACGTCGGCGCCAGGATCATGAAGAACCACGCGATTACAAAGCCCAACGCCGGCTTGCGAAACAGCCAATAGATCCCCAGCGCAAGCAGGGCGACGATTCCCGCCGTCGCCGCCAGGACCGTGACGTTGAAGTCCCGAACCGGAGCCCACTCGTAGTCCAGACACAGCGATACCGGCCAGAAAGACAATCGCAGATACTGAAGGATCGCCCCGGGCTGCGTCATCGCATACTCGAACGGCGTGATATCTCTGACGCCGAAACCGACTGTGGCATACTTGTAGCTTGAACCCAGAACCTGCTGGGCGACACGTGTTATGCCCAGAACACTCCAAGTGGCGGCGAGCCCGAGATGCAACACTCCACGGCGGCGAACAAGCTCTGCGAACGATTTGGAAAGAAAAACCCGGTCAAACAACAAAACCGCGACCGGAGCAGTCACCATCACCGCCTTGCTGCCCATCCCCATCGCACAGGCGATCACCGCAGCAAAATACCAGAGGCGGCCTCGCGATGATCCCGCGCCGCGCACGACGCAGTACACGGTTACGAGGTAAAACAGGCCCATCAGGGATTCGGCCCGCTGAATGACGTAGGTTACGCTCTCGGTTTGCAAGGGATGCACCAGCCACAATAGGGCAACCGAAAGGGCGAGCCAGGGCGCGGCCCGACCGTATCTCCCGCACAGCGGCTCGCGGAGCAACGTCCGGCGGATGATGCCGTAGAGCGTAAGGCCGGCCAGGAGGTGGATGGCAAGGTTGACCACATGATACCCGCGCACGTTCAGTTTGCCGAAGTGGTAGTTGACCGCCAGGGTCAACTCCGTCACGGGTCTGCGTCGGCTCAAGATCTGCGAGAGATTGCCCAGATCCCGAATACGCTTGTTGTTGACGATCTGCTTTTCGTCATCGAACAGGAAGGCATTGTCGAGGCTGTTGGCATATACGGCGATGGTGGCGGCTACGAGTACGAGCGGAAGAAACATTCGCCAGCCCGATCGCGGCGCCGGCGCAAAGGAGTATCCGCAGCCGGCGCAGTAGGATGCGGACCCAGGATTGCGATGCCCGCACTCGGAGCATCGACGCGCGGTCGGCCCGCTCCAGGAGGCGGGCGACGGTGTGTCGCCGGTCCCGCCGTGTGTTGGACGTTTTCGCCGTCTGGGCATAGTGGTTTCCTGATGCAGCGTGGGCGAAGCAGCATCGCCCATCGTACGTCAGTATCCTGGTAATGCCGCATAGCGGCAAGCGCACGCGGCACCGGGAGTTATTCGGGGCGACATTGGAATAGGGCGGATGACGGGCCGGTCGAAGGCGGAGGGCATCCTGCCTGCACCTACCCATTGCCTTCCGAAATGGCGCATGTGCTGACGCTCAAGCCAGACAGGCTACACAATCGATCTCGAGCTTCGCGCCGGGCACGACCAGCTCCTTCACGACAACCGTGGATCGAGCCGGCGGATCGGAAGGAAAGTAGCCGGTGTAGATCGTGTTAAAGGTCGCAAAATCCGACGCCTCGCTCAGGAAGCACGTGCATTTGAGGATGTCGGCCATGCGTGAGCCCGCCGCCTCGACCGAGGCTTTAAGGTTTTCCATCGCCTGTCGGCACTGGAGGGCAAAGGTCGGTCCGGCCAGCTCAAGCGTGCCGGGTTTCACGCCAACCACGCCGGACAGGTAGACCAGCCGGTCAAATATCACGGCTCGGGAAAAGGCCGGGTTCGGACTGCCGCCGACAACGCTGCGTCCGCCGCGTTCCGAGCGTTCCCCGGCCGTCGCTACGACTGCTCCACCCAGTACCGCTGCGGAACCCGCCACCGTGACTTTTGCTAGAAAGGTTCGCCTAGGTTGCTCCAATGCCATGGTCTGGTTCTCCTCGAAAAAAACGTTCCCCACGGACGCGCTCCCACGTCGCTCGCCCCGGGAAGTGGGGATCGGGATGATTCATGTTCATCTGTAGACTATGCACGCCCCTGCGATATTCGCAAGGGTTGCCTTGCCCGCCGAGGACTTTATCATCCATCTTTCAAGAAAGGGAGGATCAATCATGCGGAATGCGTTGCGTTCGATGGGCGTTGCAGTAGTGTCTCTGTCCCTGCTTTCGGGGTGCGATGCCGTAGCCGGCCTGGCTGACTTGGTCGACCTGGCTGGCCCCAGCACGGTGCGTGTTATGCTTGTCAACAACGGGCAGTTCGACATTGAGGGAACACTTTTCTACGGCGACCAGCAGGAGGCGCCGAATATCGTGCTGACGGAGTTCGGCGAGGAGCTCGACTTCACCGTGCCGGCTGGAGGGTCCGACACGTTTGTGCGAGCCTGCGACGACCTCCAGGCGATCGTCATCGATGACGCCGACCTGCTCATCCTAGGTGACATCGGCCCCGAGGCCAACAGCGACGTCCTGCGCGATGGCGACGATTTTTCCTGCGGCGATACGATTGTCTTCACGTTCAGTCACTCTGGAATCCTTGTGGACTTCGCCGTGCTCGT
>JADFMZ010000443.1:1815-2407 GCA_022563615.1 Planctomycetota bacterium | reverse complement strand
CCGAAAACGCCGCTTCTCGATCTGCGACATGCGTTTTCCCCGTCGGGCAGGGGAACTTACCGACCCCCGGTTGGCAATCCTGCACCCCTTTTCTCATGCGGACACCCGCCGCTTTTGTCGCCTTGGTTCTTTGAGCTCTGTGCTCGGCCCGGCGTTGACGCTCGCCGCGTTGGCGCCCATCCGAAGCCTGCCTCGAAAAAAAAGTCATCCGTCGCTACGGTGAGCAAGCCTACTGGTCTGCGCTCCGCTACACGGCTGGACAGGCTGTTGCTTCCACCAACCAGCGCGCGTTTACCACGCCTTTGAATCAGCAGGGCCAGGGTTTCGCGACCCCGTTGTCTATTGCCGAGACGAATCAGCGCGAAAGCGGCCGAATCAGTTCGCAGCGTGCGTTTACGACCAAGGCCATTGCGGTCCAGGTTTGGAACCAGGACACCAGCCCGATCGTCTACCAGGACGTTCTAAACTTCCTTGCAAACTCCGTTTTGCAGTGGCGCTTCAACGAAGCGATCATCGAAGTGGCGCACGCAAATGGACTCCGCGTGACGGCGCATTCGAGTGGCGATTCGGCGCGGCGCGCGGTCGAGGCGGG
>JADFMZ010000443.1:0-1805 GCA_022563615.1 Planctomycetota bacterium | reverse complement strand
CCTCGGCTCACGTGAAGCGCTGAACAACGGAAATGGCGGCGTTTGGCTGTACACGATGATTCCGATCACTCTCCCAGCGGGCACCACGTTCGCGATGGAGCAAGTGTGGGGCGATTTGGCGCCTGTCATTGACGGCCGTTCGGTTGTCGGTGGCGTGCCTAATCCGACTCCCTCGTCAATCATCAGTCGTATCTGTCTGATCGGTCCTTATCAGGTGGCTCTGGCCTCGGCCTAGTCCATCAGGGGATGGTGCCGGGTCCTCCCGGATACCTGGCACCATCCAATCGGGGCGTTTCGACGCCCCTTTTTTTGCTTTTTGTTTTATCCGTCGCCTTTTTATGACGCATCACTATTGGAGAACAGCATGGCTCAACATGGATCAGTGGTCCGAGGCCCCGATGGGCTTAATTATCAGTTGGGTCTGGATGGTCAATGGCGACCCTACGTGATGTCTGGCGGATCTGCGCCTGCACATTCGGCGTCACAACCATATCTCGGCGCCGCAATCGCACCGCCAAGCGTAGCGAACAACGTGATGCCGATGATCAGCCCGGCGACAACAAGCCAGTGGGCGTCAGAAGGCGTTCAGTTCAAAGCGACGCCAATCAAGGATGCACGCGTCCTGATTCCGCAGGACGAACGCATCGCGGTCGTTCCTCGGGTCCGTTCGGTGCAGGATATCGTTGATCAAGGGGTCAACATGCCGATCAATCGTCCTGTGCGGATCGACATCCCGTTCACTGCGTACGCGCTCGTGGGTTGGGCGACGCCTTCTGACGGCACCGCGCTTCCGGATAACTTGCACCCGCTTGCGACTTTCCTGATCGAAGTACAGGACAGCGGTTCCAACCTGTTCACCACCGAGCCGACTATAGCGCGGAACGTGCTCGGCACGGCCGAACGTCCGGGTCAAATTTGCGGCTACGGCTACGTGTTCAACCGAGGAACGAACCGCAACTTCATCATCACCCCGCTTCGCCCCAACCTGCGTATCTCGGTTGCCGCATGGGGCGTCGACTTCATGGGACCCGCTAACTTTGCATCGATGAATCGCTAGTGTCAGGTAGACGGCCAGTCGGTCTACCGCCGGGATTCACGGGATTCCCCTTTGTTGGGCGCCCGGGTCCTAACGGGCCGCAATACCCCGGGACATCTGGGCCGGTTGATGGCGACATCACTTACCAGAATCCTTCGGGCGCGTATCCGGGTATGCGTGCGCCCAGCAATCTCGGTTGGTGGAAGTCGGGCGATATCCAATTACGTTGGACGAATCGCGCGGAAGATGCCAACAACGTGGTGTTCAACCGTCAGTTTGAACAGATAGGGCTCGATGCCGCAACGTGCACAGCACGAACCATCTGGCAGACGCCAGTCATCGATTTGCGTCCAGATCTACGCAATGCGATGGGTTCGGACCAAACCGAGTCGATTCCGATGGGACCAGGGTCCACAGTGTTCGCGAAAATCGAGCCGATGGATGTCCCGGTTATCGCGGATCTTCCTGCGAACCTCGAAGTCTACACCTTCGAGTCTGGGCACGCGTCGAACCCGTCTCTCGTCGAGTCAATCAAAGCCCGTCAGCAAATCAGTGATGATTTCTACGTGGGCAACCAATCAACAGGATTGATCTGGGCTCCACCCCCTGGAGCGGAACGCTTCTGGCGTGTGACTCTGATTTTCGATTGGACCTTAGTCCTGGCCCCCGGCGTGCCGAACGTACCCCCGCGCCTGTTGCTTAACGGCGCGGTGTCGTAAGCGAGGTTTACCGTGGCTTTTCTTGGAAATGCAGATACCGCCGGATGTTG
>JADFMZ010000127.1 GCA_022563615.1 Planctomycetota bacterium | reverse complement strand
GAGAAATGGTGGGCTACGCTGACGCCCCTTTTTCAGGTCAGCGACGTCGAGGACGAACCGGATTTTCAAATGCGGCTGATTGTCGGATTCCATTTGGGCGAATAAATGGAGCTGGACCTGCGGCAGTTTTCTTCCCGGGTCGGGGTCGGCTCCTCAACCTTCGGGCACATTCCAACCTGGAAAACGGTCGATAATGAACACGATGGGGACGACTCAGGATGGACAATCGACACGACTGTGGTTCGGCGGTGGCTTGACCGTCTGCGTTGCTGCAATCTTAGCGGGTTGTCTCAGCGTAGAGCAAATGGCGCCGCCGGTCGGCGCGGAATTCGCAAGCGCCGGCATGCGAAACGGCATCACGATGGCACACCTCGAGACCGGGCGTGAGGTCTATCTGATGGACTGCTCGCGCTGTCATAGCATTGAACCGATCGATCGATACTCCGTGGGTCGTTGGCGCGACATCATTGTTCGCATGGGGCCCAAGTCCAAGCTGGATGTGCCGCGTACCGAGGCGCTTCGGGCCTATGTGCTGGCCGCGCACAGGGTCATGACGCAGCGGGCTCAAACGAAATAATCCGGCGCGGACCGGAACAGTCGGGGTTTAAGGGATATCGTCGATCCCCGATGGGACCGATGAGAATGTTCACCATGGGACGCCGGTTGCGTGATTCCTGAACATGGGAACCACCGCCGGGGATGGACTCATGGTCGTCGTCTCCTACACAACTCGCGGTGCGATGGCCGCCCCGTAAAGTTATGTGGGAAAACAACAAGGAACCAATAATGCGAAGAACAGTAAAGTTTTGGAAAACATTGAGCCTCGTCGGCAGTCCGGTGATGCTGTTCGGCTTCGGCGGCGGGTGCCTGCCTGACAACATCCTGGCCGACACGGCCGGTGAAATCGTGAACGGATTGATAATTGCGGGAGTAAACTTGATCCTGGGCGGAAGCGGTATTCAGATCTGAGTTCGACTCCGGCCTTGGTTCCCGTCGCCAGGCGGCGGGAGCAAGGGAGTGATAACACGGGCGTTCTTGGCCGAGACTTGGCCGACCTTGCCGGAGCCGATCCGCAGCGCGGTTGCCCTGGGGGCCATTACGAGCGGTTGAGTTGTCAATGACGATACAGTTCGGTACAAGAGATTTGGACAGCCTTGGGTCGTGCGCACCGGCGCTCAGGCCCGAAAGGTGGTCGCAACGTAGTCCCAACCCAAAAGGATGGGTGTAGGCAATACCGCTTCCCCTAGACAAGACAGACGAATCGGCTGCTGCGATCCGGGCTCCACGCCGCCGGTACGTACTCATGCGTTTGCTGCTTTGCGCCGTAGGTCTCTTGTTCGGGTTCGCACTCATCGAAGGCGGCCTACGCCTTTTTTTCGACGTGACCGACGTGCCTCGCTCGACCTGGGACGTTTCCCTGGGCATCCGCACCGACGGCAACCAGCGCGGACGGTACGTTAGCGACGACTATGCGGTCGATTACTCGTACAACTCGCTGGGTTGGAACCAACCGCGCGAATACACACCGATCCGCAAGCCTGGGGCAACCCGTATCGCGGTCGTGGGTGATTCATTCGTCGAGGCCCTGCATGTGCGGCACGACGACACATTCTTCGGGCGCGCCGAACGACGAATGACGGAGCAAGGGCGCCCATGCGAATGGTATTCCTTCGGCGTTTCAGGCTATGGCACTGGCGCCGAATACATGCTGATCCGCAATCATGTGTTGGATTTTTCGCCGGACTTAACCATTCTGCTGTTCATCGGGAACGACGTGATGGACACCTCGCCGTATCTTCGTGGCGTCAATCCATGGGACACGGTGTTTCTGCTGGACGGGCGAGGCAACCTTCAGCTCGCCCCGACGGAACCGTTCCGCCCCAACAAACTGAAACGATGGCTAGGCAAGTCGGCCCTGGTGCGATACCTCTACTACCAAAAACGATGGTTCCGACCGCGCAACCGCCGATTCGCAGCCGTCGCCAACCAGACCACACTCAAGGAGCTCGATCGACGCCATGGGCAACGGTTCGCCGACCTCGTGCCTCAGGATCTTTCTGATAACGACCGTGGTCGCTTGAGCTGGCAAGTTGTCGAAAAGCTGCTCGTAGCCATGCGCGATGAGTGTAATCGCCGAGGCTCCAAATTCCTTCTCCTATGGGGTGGAAACCGAAGCGTGATCCGTGGCGCCGTTGCAGGCGAGACACCGGCGTCAACGCCCCAGGCTGAGGATCCATGGTGCTTGGGACCGAGAATTCACGAGCAGGGCGAGCTGCTGTCAGCAATCGCCGAACGCCACGGTATCCCTTTCCTGGACTTGACCGATGCACTGGTCGGCTACGCAAAGAGAACCGGGCAGAACGTCTATTTCGAGCACGACGGACATTGGTCGCGGCGAGGACATCAGGCCGTCGCAGATACAATACTACCCTTGGTAGAGGATTTGTTGCGTTAGATTGGTGCGCAGCCCGGCGGTCGCGGCGTTCCGGAATGCCCGCCTGGTCGGACTGATGCCGCTTGAGCAACACAGTATCATCTGGATCTGGTGAATCCGGGCAGATGACTGAAAGGCAAGGATGAACCCGACTTCGCAAGCTCCCGCAACCGATGCCGTTCCGTTGGCTGGACCGGATGCCCGGGAAACGCACAAAACGATGAGCGTGAGAATCCTTCGCCACGCAGGTGTCACGGTGGGGTGGCATGATCACCTCACATTGGCCATCCTGTGCCTCCTGTGCACCGGGCTGGCGCTGGCCACCCTATTCGCCACATCCGGGTTGGGCCCCGACAGTGTGACCTACCTGCACATGGCGGACAGTATTGTTGCTGGACAAGGGCTGACGCATCGATGGGCCTACTGGGATCCCGTCTATGAAACATGCGATCTTCCGACGCCAACGACCCTCTGGCCGCCCGGCTACTCAATGGCGATCGCCGCGCTTTCATCGCTCGGCGTCCAGCCCTACCTCGCGGCCCGCATCATCTCTATCCTCGCGTTCGCGCTTCTTCCCGTACCCATCTTTGGCACGCTTCGCCTCTTTTTGACTCCGGCCAAAGCTATCTTGAGTACCGTCCTGGTGATGTCCCTGTTCCCAATCGCAAGGCGCTCTGCAAGCGTCGTGTCAGAACCAGCCTTCCTCTTGGCAGCAACATTTTCCCTCTTCCTAAGCGTGCGAGCGGTGATGGGTTCTGACACGCGTAGGATCGCCTGGTGCTGGTTTGGCGCTAGCCTCGCTGCAGGCGTGGCGATCCTGTTCCGCTATATTGGGATCTCATGCCTGTTGAGCATCGCCCTTATCTGCTTTTTCGCCACGAGGTCCGAACCTTTCCGAACACGTTGGCTATTCCGACTCGTTGCCACAATACCTGCCGGGCTGATTATGCTCGTTTTAATGCTTCGGAAACTATTCGTAGTGGGTACCCCCGGCCAGTCGATGCCTGGCGCGGACATCTTTTGGCTGACTCTTTCCGGCGCCGAAAGGAGTGCTGTCACTTCGCTGATTGGCTGGAGAGCGCTGCTTGGTCCGGGCGCGCCAATCCTATTTCGCTCAATCCATCTTGCCCTGTTCGGGATACTCGCCGTTCTCGCCGGTGTATCGTTCTGGAGCGGTTCTAGACCGAGAAAAGGAGCGGAGGATTTGCGACGCCAACAAATAGCGTCAAGAATCATGATCGCATTTGTCGCTACCTATCTCCTGGTCCTCATCACCGCGCTCGCCAAAAATGGGATGAAACTCAACCCGCGATATGTCACTATCATCGCGCCGTGGTGCATGTTGCTACTCGTGCCTTGGGCGCTTCGCATGGACCATACTCGCCTGCGAACCTTTTTGGGCCATCATGCCGGCAGGGTGAGCCTTGTCGTGTGCGCCCTTCTCGTGATGTCGCAGGGCGCCTTGATGCTACGATGGCTTCGCAGTTCGCCGCGTGAGAGTTATGTCTGGGCCACTCAAGAAAGTCCTACGATTGCGTGGATCAGGAACAACGTTGCCCCCGACGAAACGATTCTCAGCAATCGCGGCGCCGCAATTGCGTATTGGTGCCCAAACCCCGTACTTCGCGTACCGCTGATTCCATTCTCCGTCGTGACCACTACAACGTGGGAACAAGTCGATCGCCTTGCCGACAAAGCCCACGCACGTTTCCTCGTTCACTGGCCCGGCTATCCCAAAACATCCAAGTATGACCACAACCAGTTTGTGTTTCTACGATCCCTGGACGACCCATCCAAATTGCAACATCGAAGTTCACTGTCATTGGCTGACGGCACTATCTATTTCGTGGGCAAACACCGCGAAATCGGGTTTCCTGTCGAAACTGTGGAACGAAATCAGCTATTCCATAATCTGAACAACAACGATCAAACCATATTCACCGGCACCGGATTGGTAGACCGCGGGCAGAGCGCACATGGACCTGGTACGTTGACCGCCCACAAAACGGAAACTCCAGCCCGATCCCAATAACGGCGATTCGGCACATTTCAGGATAGGTGGTCTACATGTTTGAGCGTGCTCGAGCCAAGTGCGAGGCGATACGAGAACGCGCCTATGATCCGCACGAGACGCTGCGTGCCGTCTTTACCCGATAAGTTTCAAGCTGCGCCTTGCTCGATCGCGTACTGCTTGAGCTTGGCTGCGGGCGCAAAGTGCGATTGCTCGAGGCGGTTGGGGAAAAATACAGGCTCGCGCTCGGCCTCGACTACGAGCTTCCGCGCGAATTGAGTTCGGACGGTTCCTGGGCCGTGATCAAGGCCACTGCCCAACGGATACCCTTAGAGCCGCAAAGTGTTGATGTCGTTGCTTCGATACACGTCTTCGAGCACCTTGCCGACCCTGGAGCGGTCTTCGCCCAATGCCACCGTGTTCTTCGCCCCGGCGGAAGGTTGGTTCTATTCACGGCGAACAAGTGGTTCCCGCCGATTGCGCTGGCCCGCATTTTCCCAAACCGCCTGCGCACCGCACTCAACAAACTCGTGTCGACTACGCCGAAATATGAAACCTTCCCTGCTTATTATCGCGCCAACGCGGCAACGCCCTTGCGTCAAATGGCTCTAGGCGCCGGTTTCACGGTCCAACAACTCGGCTACGTTTCCGATCATCCCCACTACTTCACGTTCTCGGTCGGACTGTACCGGCTCGCTATCTTGCTGGAGCGCTCCATGCAGAAACGCGACTACCTCTCCCGTTTCCAAAATTTCATTTTCGGCACCTTCATTCGCGTTTAGCGCATTTTGCGAAATTGTGTGGCGCCGGTTTTCAATCGGTGTTAGCGCACGGTCTGCAAACCCATGCCACACTTCTTGGGCTGGACTCTCAAGGTTATGGGGATTCGATTGCGCCGAGGTCCCAGGCGGTTGCTTGCGGTCTGGGGTTCCCGTTGATGTCGACGCGGATGTCCAGGCCGTAGAGTTCCGTGAACCGCCCGTAGGCCGGCGACACGATCGCGCTGTTGCCCGCATCGATCGCCGGGCTGCCCGACCGCAACTCGAAGTTGGCTGCACCCACATCCATGAACAACGGGTCGCTGAGTCGGTTGTTGCCGCCGCCTGGAAACGCGGCGAATTCCAGCGTCGAGTCGATCGTGTGGAGCGGCGAACCCCACTGGATGACGATCGGTTGTCCGCTGCCCTGCCAGAACAGGTTGTCGTCCAGTTCGGAGTTGTCCGCGACGTTGTCGCCCTCCATGTTGAGGTGGTTGCCGAAGCGTTGACCGCGAATCTGAGCGAAGATGTTGTTATAAATGTGGACGCGGAAGTTTTCGCGCCAGTCCTGGTTGATCACCAGGTCCGCGTTGTACACCGTGTTGTTCACGATGTAGACATCCGGCGCTTCCTTCTCGAACACCACCGCGGAGCCGCCAAGGTCATACATCACGTTGCCGAGAATGGAAACGGCGGTGGGCGACGCCTCGACCCGAATGGCGTTGACCGAGTCGAAAATCTCGTTGAAGATCACCCAGATGTTCCGGGCCGGGTCCGAGATGCCGTTGCTGCCGATCAAAACGGCGCTGCCGTCTGACGTATCGACGTCCCGGAATCCGTACATCACGTTCTGAGAGACGATGACGTCGGCGGCGGTTTTGAAATCGACCGCGTTCTCGACGCAGTCATGGATCACGTTGCGCCCGATGTAGATGAAACGAGGAGCGACGGACGCGTCGCATCCATGACAGAACTGCACACCGTCTCCCGAGGTATGATTGATCTCGTTATCGACGATCCACACATAGGAGGAACCCGGGTTCATGGTGACCCCATGCTTGTCGTCGGGCACAACCTGATCACCGATGTGGTGGATGTGGTTGCCGTAGACGACCACGTTGTGGAGACTCCCTTCAAATCCGTTCCCGCCCTTGTCGTGAAGCTCGTTGAATCGAAACGACACGTAGGACATATTCGTGATCCCGCCGTCTCGAATCTTCGTTACGTCGAAATCCAGGTTCTCGACGATGAAGTATTCCCCGATCAGGTGGAGCTTCGAGTCGAAGATCCTGGGCTTGTTCTGCGGATCCATCCCTCGGATAAACACCGGTTGATTGGCTGTGCCATGCGCCGTCCAGACCGTCGCCGAGTACGTTCCTGCGCGGATTTGCACGACCTGTCCAGCCGAAAAGTCCGACGGAATCGAACACCTCGGTTGCGCCGGTGAGCCGAAGCCGCCGTTGTTGTCATCGCTGCAGGAGACTGCGTTGTCCACGAAATAGGTGTAGTAATTCGGATCGCCGTAGACGTTTTCCACCGTTTCGTGAATGCCGAACGACGGTTCGGGAATGCCGATAGGCGGCGTCCACGCGCCGGCTGCGAGATCTTCGCAGGTGTCGGTCGTCTCGATGCAGCGCTGGCCGGCCGGGCAGGGATTCGTGCCGGCCACGCAGGCGCCGGCCACACAAAGCTCGACGCCGTTGCAGTAGCGAGAGTCCGCGCAATCCGCGTCAACCGAACAGGGAGGCTCCGTAGCGACGCAGGCGTTCGTGTTATCGTCACACGTTTCATCCACGGCGCACGGGCTTGATCCAGCAACGCAGGCGTTGTTGACGCAGGCTTCCGAACCGTTGCAGAACTGACCGTCGTCGCAATCGGCGTTGGCGACACAGGCCAGAGCACCACCCATAGCCACCAGAATTCGGTTCATGATGGTTTGTTCCTCGGTGTCACGATAGAGCATGCCCACGCCCGGCAGCATCAACGTGCCCAGATCCTCCACGGCGTACGTGGTCACCCGAGCAGACGCGGGAAACGCAACCGGGCTGCTCAACAGGGTGCAGCCGGACAGGTCGGGGTTTTCGACCACGTTGCCGCCGACGTAGACGTCCGGAATGCTCGTACAACTGTTTTGACACTGGCAACTGAGTCCATTGCTCGGGTTGTTCTGAGAGGAAAAAAAGTTATTGACGATATTGATTCGGCTGGGCCACACTTCCTCACGGTCCCGCAGCTTGACGCCGTAGGTTCCGCCGTAGTTGCCCCAATTGAAGATCACATTGTTCACGAAGTCCAGATCGTGCGTATCGCCTCGAATCTGAGGGTTCCGCTCGCCGTTTTCGGCATAGACGTTGTGATGCATGGAGATGTTGCGCCGCGTCTGGTAGGGCGCCGGGTAATGAGACATCGTGGTCGGATGTCGGTTGTAGAAAAAGAAACACCAGGAGAATGTCAGGTCGCTGACTTCACCCCAGATGTCGGGGCCGCTATCGGTCGCGTTGCGAACGGTGACATGATCCAGAACGATGTTTTTGGCGATGTAGTCCGGACCGGAATCGCCGTCGATCCCGATCGTGACGGCGTTGTTGCTGGTCGGCCCGCCATCCTGCCACAACCCCCAGAAGCGCACGTGTCGGATGATGATGTCGTGCGTTCCGCCGATGATGAATTCACCTTCGGTGATCGTCGTCTTGCGAATAGTGATGCCCGGCGAGGGCGCCGTGGATCCGTCGATGGTCAAAAAGGGCTCGCGAACCTTGAGATCGCCGAGCAGCGTGATGGTGCCGGCCACATCGAAGACAATGGTTCGGGGGCCGTCCACGCTGTAGTCTCGATTGGATACGCCGTCGCGAAACGTGCCGGCGCCGCTGTCGGCCAGACTCGTGACGTGATAGGTCTCACCTCCAGCGCCACCCGGCGTGTTCGTGCCGAATCCTTCCAATACGGTGGCGGTGCAGACATTGCCGACCTCGTCGCACGACTCGCCCAACGAACACGGCTGCGTACCCGAAAGGCACGTTCCGTTGTTGCACGTTTCAACGCCGTTGCAGAACCGCCCATCGCCGCAATCGGCGTCGAGGGTGCAGTCG
>JADFMZ010000442.1 GCA_022563615.1 Planctomycetota bacterium | reverse complement strand
GGCAACGGGTGGGCGCGCCGGCGGTTCCGTACGGTCTGCGTGGCGCTGAGCGGCCTCCTGGCGGCGGCGCTGCCGGCATGTCATCAACCCGGCAATCCGGCTGAAAGGCCGCCTGTGGTCGATGCGAGTGTCGCCGAACCTTCAGCCGATTCGCAACCCGTTGCGGATACCGCGTCGTTACTCATCCTTCCCTTGCCGGTGGACGACCAGGATCAGTGGTTATTCGTCGAGACCGCCCGCGACAAGATGGGGGGCGCCTGGGCAACCGGGTCGTTCCACGCCGAACGAAACAAAATCGACATCGAAACCCATAACGTCCAGAAGTTCACCATCGATGCCAGTCGGATTCCGATCCGCTGGCAGGACGTGGTCATCATCGGGATCGACGGGCGCAACAGCGAGCTTCGCCAGCGGGAGGAGTTATTGCTTCGCTTTGTCCGAAACGGGTCGGGCCAGTGGGTGGTCATGGAACCTTGACGCCCAACCGTCCCGCAGTTTGACGATCGGGGTAGGTCGGGTTGACCCGGGCGACGTGCGTGCCGCCGCCGTGACAGCCGTTCCGCCTTGTAAACGTGCTACGTACGGTCGGCGCGGGCTATTCCATTACCTTGACGTTGGTGGCTTTGGGGCCCTTGTCCCCTTCAGCGATTTCAAACTCGACTCGGTCACCGGCTTCGAGACTCCCGAACCCCTGAATTTCGCTCTGGTGCACGAAGACGTCCTTGCTTCCATCTGAGGGGGCGATGAATCCGAATCGCTTGATCCCATTAAACCACTTTACGGTGCCTTGCATTCCAAGAACCTTTCCTGAACGGTACATCTGACAGAGCCGAGTTGAAACAACCACTGTTTCGAGGAGGGGGGAACCGGTCCTGTGCGGTCGTGTACATTTTCGAGGAGTATCCCCGTTAGGCGGAAGTGCGTCAAGCGGGAGAAAAGGCGTTTCGGCGAGGTCCGAGCCGTCGCCCAATCGCATTTTTCCTGGGCGGGGGGCAGCAAAGTGCCGTATTTCTGGAGCTACCCTTGCCGAAGGGCGAGATGTCTACGGTTGAGCCGGCGACCCTCCGGGAGGGCGAACCTCCCGGCGAGCCGCTGGCTCGAGGCGAGCCAAGTTGGCTGGAACGGCTCAGCAGGAGATTCGCCCTCCTGTGCCCTGCACGGCGTTGACCGCCTGGATCAACCCTTTGGCTTTCATGAGCGTCTCCTGGACTTCGCGCTGCGGCACGGAATCAGCCACGATCCCGGCGCCGGCTTGAATGGATCCTCGTCGGCCGTGCAGGACGATCGTGCGAATGGCGATGCACAGGTCCATGTCTCCGCGCAGACTGAAGTAGCCGATTGCGCCCGCGTAAACGCCGCGCTTGACGGTCTCCAACTCATCGATGATCTCCATCGCGCGTATCTTAGGAGCACCGGACACCGTGCCCGCCGGGAAAGAAGCTCGCAACACGTCGAAAGCGTCACAGTCTTCGGCGAGCCGACCCTCGACCTGCGACACAAGATGATGCACGTGCGCGTAGCGTTCAACCTGAAGCAGCTTCGTGGTTTGAACCGTTCCGAGCGAGCAGACGCGACCCAGGTCGTTGCGGGCCAAGTCCACGAGCATGACGTGTTCCGCCCGCTCCTTTTCGTCGGAGAGTAAATCCTGCTGGTGAAGTCGATCCTGCCGGGCATCGGCCCCGCGAGGCCGAGTTCCCGCCAGCGGCCTCATCATCACCCGGCGTCCTTCGAGTTGAACGAGCACCTCCGGCGACGAACCGAGCACCTGCACATCGCCGAAGTTGAGAAAATAGGCATAGGGAGAAGGGTTCGTACGCCGCAGCGCCTTGTACAGCGTCAAAGGAGGGCTGGTTACCGAGAAATCAAACCGCCGCGAGAGCACGACCTGGAAGATGTCCCCAGCGCGGATGTACTCCTTGGCCCGATTGACGGCTGTCGTGAACTCCTCTTCGGTGGTGCGTGGAAAGCATGGATTGTCATTGCTTCGGGGAAAGCAAAGATCCTCTTTGCTGTTTCCAGGAGCGGTCGTTGGGGGCACGTCTTGTACGCCAATTCCCTGTTGAAGGCCGGTGCCGCAAACCTCGGCGCTCTCGGACAGGGTGCGCTGCATGAGCTCCAGTCTTTGTGTCGAGTCCTCCTTAGCGTAGGTGATGATGCAGGCCTCGCCGGCGGCATGATCGAAGACGATTAGCTCCTCCGGGAAGATGAAGAAGCTGTCGGGGAGTTGCAGGTCGTCCGGGTTTTCATCCGGCAGAGTTTCAAAGAAGCGAACCATATCGTAGCCGAGGTATCCCACCGCTCCGCCGCAAAACGGCGCGATGGCGGGAAGATCCATCGGGGGCCCCACGAGTTGCCGGAGCATTTCGATCGGATCGCCGATGAGGTCGCGGGTTCGGCTGCCTTCCAGCAAAT
>JADFMZ010000126.1 GCA_022563615.1 Planctomycetota bacterium | reverse complement strand
AGAACACCTTTATGAAACACAGTCGAAGGCCGCGCGCTTGACGGGCCAGCCGGAGCCCGGCTGTAGAGGGCGTTCGAATACATCCGCACCTTTGCTATCATACCGACCATGAACGCGGTTCATTCGTTGGCGGATCTGTTAAGCGCCGCGCAGGCCGGGGTGGCCTTTACCGGCGCCGGGATCAGCACCGAAAGCGGCATACCCGATTTTCGCAGTCCGGGTGGGGTATGGGCGCGGCATCGACCGGTGCAATACGATGAGTTTGTCGCTTCGCGCGAGGCGAGGGTGCGCTTCTGGCAACAGCGGATAGAGGTCTACCGCGACTTCGCCAACGCCAGTCCGAACGACGGCCATAAGGCCATCGCCCGCCTGGAGCAACTCGGCAAAATCGCCGCCGTTGTAACTCAGAACATCGACGGCTTGCATCAATTGGCCGGCAGCAGACGTGTGATTGAACTCCACGGCACCGCACGAATCGTGGCCTGCATCGATTGCGGAAAAGAATGGACCCCCGAGGAAATCCACGCCCGCGTGCAGGCTGGTGACGAGGCGCCCGATTGCGATGCGTGTGGCGCGCCGCTTAAATCCAAGACTATCTCGTTCGGCCAAGCCATGCCGGAAGACGCGATGCGGGAGGCGACGGAACTCTCGAAGCAAGCCGACTTATATCTGGCCATCGGCTCTTCGCTGGTGGTGGAGCCGGCGGCGTCGCTGCCGCGCCTGGCCAAACAATACGGCGCCGCACTGGTTATCATCAACAAGACGGAAACCCCGCTGGATGAGATTGCCGACCTGGTCATTCATGATTCGATTGGTCCAACGCTGCGAACGGCGCTGGAACGGATGAACCCGCCGCTCCATGAACAGCCGTAACGATCGACGTGGAATCGGCGTGAAAAAATATGACGGGCTCACCAGTGTCCCTGGGTGAGCCCGTCAATCGCGTTGAAGCGGATGAGTTTGTTGACCTGGGCCGGCGCCCGCGTTGAATGCGTTGGCTATTTCTTGACCGGATTGAGCCGACGCGAACCGATCGGGAGAACCGGATTCGCTTCGCGCGTCGCGACGCCCGTCGCCCGTGCTTCTAGCAGGATCGATCGCATTGGGTCATTGCCATCTAGTCCACTGAACCTGACCGATTCAGGATTGACCTTGGGAAACCCGAAAAAGTCGCGGGATCCGATGTCGAAGCGCTCCGATAGCGGGCCTACTGCCGGAACGACCGCCCGTCGGGCGCGCCTGGCTTCCCAACACGTAAGCTCGTTGCGGGCAACGGATATCAACGCTTCGAGTTCATCAAATGTCATTTCCGAACCGGCAAACATTTCTGTCATTGTAGTATCTTCGTGAAGCGGTCGCGGTGAAAGAAAATCCACACGCGTCTGGGGAGTCGGTGACATCGAGCGAGGAGCGATTGAGTTGCTACGCCGTGTCGCGGAAGACTCCGAGCGCTCCGGCATAATCACCGGATGGCTAACCAGGATAGGCTTTACGGAGTGTCCCATTTCTTCCCTAGGAACCGGCGGACCCACGAAATCCAAATCGACGGACGCAACCATCCCAACCGCACTGGAATGAATAGAGTTCTCGAACGCCATGATCTCGGCTTCCAGTTCGACGTCCAGGTCATCCAGGCACTGAAGCTCGCCCCTTACCGAAATCAACCGATGCGCCAGCATGTTCCATTGCGTAGGCCAGACCGGCGGATCATCTTGCGCGGCATCAGGCGTTGGTATCTCGATCGCCGTGGCTGCCATAGTCCGGCGCTGCCTCGGTTCGGCGACCCATTCGGCGGGCTCGCCGGCTGCTTCGATGGTCTCAGTGAAAATCGCAGACTCGATTTCAACAGTCTCCAATGTCGGGTCGGACCAGGGATCGCCGTACTTGATTGCCTCACGATCTTCCAGGCAGCGCAACTCATTGTCCACGATGGAGATCAATTCCGTCATACTGCCCGATAGGGCATACGCCGGTTCTGTCGCAACTTTGATGGGTTCCGAGGATCGCTCCACATAGGGATCTGCGGCGGGCATTTCATTTGCCTGGGATTCGCTCTCGTCTAAGAAGAGGAAGTCGTCTCGCGCTTCGGGAACGACGGGTGCGATTTGAGCCACTCGTTCGCGGGGTTCATCCAGGAAGTCGGAGATCTCGATCCGCCGATCGCTATTGACGCGCGCCGTTGCCTCTTCACGTTTCGGTTGGATGCGCAATACCATTTGTTCGAGTTGTTCGAGCTGTGTCTGGGCTGCCGTGAATCCCGGAGCGGCGGTCAATATGTGCTCGAACGCTTCGACGGCCTCGGCGTACCGACCTTGCCCTCGATACATCAAGCCGAGGTTATAATAGGCGTCTGCTTCCGGCAGAACCGCACGAAAGCTCGCCAGGGCCTGGTCAAACCGGCTTTGCTTGCTGAGCGCCAGTCCCAGGTTGATGTGCGCACGGGCCAAGGATGGATTCTGGTTGATCGCCTTTCGAAAGGCGGCCTCGGCCCGATCCCACTGTTTCCGGAACATCAACTCAAATCCAAAATCATTCCACAAAATGGCGTTGTTCGGGGCAAGTTCGACGGCGCGCTCCAGCGAAGCTACGGCTTCGACATGGTACTGCACCCGGCTCAGGACCAGTCCGAGCCGATGGTGGGCCGCAACATACCGATGGTTCACGGCGATCGCCTTGCGATATTGCACGATGGCCTTGGAGAGGTTCCCCTGGTGCTCGAACAAGCGCCCGGCGGCAAAGTGTGTCTCGGGAAGAATCTTGGGCACCTTGGCCGACGGCGCGTTGACAACCCGAGCATCCTGAACAGGGGGTCCGAATACCTGGCCTGGGCGCCCTTGTCGCGCGAGTGGATATTCCGGCTTCGCGCAACCGGCGACACAGAAACCTATCCACGTCAGGATCAACAATTTGATTTTGCAGCTATGCGGCATGATCTGGCATCACCTCTCTGCTGACTTCAGAAGAACCCGTCGAAAGCCCCGCAACTCGACCTCCCGGCCAAACGCACGGGCAACAATCAAGGAATCAAGGCGCTCCAACAAGACTGAGCCGCAGGCTTCAGCCTGCGCAAACGTCGGAGTGTCGTGGTGCGCCTCGAAACACGTTTTGTTTGAAGGTCCAAGCACGGCGTTCACATTGCGAAAACATCTCAAACAAGTTCGCTTCGCAAGAAAGTCGCCAAACCTGTCCTTGCGTGGCTGCCAACGCTAACGATTGAGTCCGCCGGAAAACCCTGAACCACTCAACCCGTTTGCCGGCGCGGCGCCACTCTTTTGCTGGGCGGCCAGGTTTTCTTCGCCTTGAATCGCGTCGGATGCGGGCATTCCCCGGCCACCCGAAAGCATGACCTTGAGCTCCACGCGGCTCATGTCGCATCCGGTCAAATCGAGATATTCTCGAACTTGATCCAGCCGCGAGGCGATCATTTCATCATCCATAAGCACGGTCTCGTACCGCACGATTCCCCCGTAGGTGTCCAGGAGCGGGGCCATGCGGTCGAGACGGGCGACGCCCGTTCCGCTGAGCTCAATGCTATGGGGGATGAAGTGGATGTCGGCGATCGACATATCGTGCAGGATCGCATTATTCACCATGTGGTTCCTGTATGCGCCGAACTGATTCTTCCCCTCCTCCATCCTGGTTAATTGAAGCTGTGTCGCATTCCGCCATGAGCCATTGCATCCGGCAGCCGCGAAAGCCAGAAACGAAACGACCAGTACGTGAGCAACCGCCCGGCATCGCCCGCGGTTGTGAACTATTGCAGGTTCGAGGTTTCGACGTTTCCCAATCACTGCCATGCACTCCTTGTATTCATTGTGATACGCCGACCGAAGCTGTGGGGCCGGACGGTTCGCCCAGGCGACGGAGTTCTCTCCGTAACGCTTGAGTCCCTTAATCCCCCTACCTATCGAGCAGAATCGGCGAAAACCTTGGCAAATTTATCGGCCCGCCTCGGCGGGAGGCGTGACTTTTGAACTGCGCCGCCGGCGTCCAATAAACGTCGCGTTTCCAGTGTCACCGCGTTGGGCGCCTTGATCGGCGCCAGTGTGCTACACTCCCAACTCATCCATGCCTGACATAATGCAGGAGAAAGACGGTTATGAATCACGCAGCAAAAGCCCACAAAGTTCCGCCTCTGATTCTTGCATCGGGCAGCCCTCGCCGAGAGGCCCTGATGCGCGAGCATGGCTACGATGTGAAAGTCATTCCGCCACCGCTCAAAGAGCCCACCCATTTGCACCAGAAACTCGCTCCGGCGCAACTCGCGCAGGCGCTCAGCTTATTCAAGGCTCGCAGCGTGCGCGATCAGGTCGAGAGGGGTTGGATTCTGGCCGGTGACACCATCGCGTCCTGCGGGGGTGAAGTATTCGGAAAGCCGACGGATCGACACCATGCCAGCGTGATTCTACGCGCGCTTTCCCGAACGACACATTCCGTCATCACCGGGGTCACGTTACTCGACGCTCATGACGGCCATTGCTGGACGACGCATGACGAGACGGCCATCACAATGAAAACACTGACCGACGACGACATCGAGGCCTACCTTGACACCGGCGAATGGAAGGGTAAGGCCGGCGCCTACGGCATCCAGGATCACGGCGATGAGTTTGTCGTGAAGATCGAGGGAAGCTTCTCCAACGTCGTCGGATTCCCGATGGAGCTGATCGGTCGAATGCTTGCGGATTGGAGTCAACCCGAGGCGAACCATCCACGCACGACTCGCCGACTTGGCAGCTACTAGGAAACGATCTCAAGCGCTCTTACCAAACCGAGCCGCAGGCATTTTGAAAAAGGCCTGCGCGAACGTCGGAGTGTCGTGGGCGATTCGAAACACGTTTCGTTAGACGGTCTTAGTAGCTTTTCGGAGCAGGTTTTCCACGGATTAGGCGCACGCCCGCAGTGCTCTTGGCATTGCTTCGAGATCAATCGGTTCGCGACGCATCTGCACAATCATTACCACTATTTTTCGAGCAAGGATTCATACGCCCGCCGAACCGCGTCACGGGGTACGTCTCCGCGCACAACAGGCTTTCCGATACCCTCCAGCAGAACAAACTGCGGGCTCCCCCCGCGCGCTTTCTTGTCGCATTGCAACGTCGCCTCTATTCGCTTGAACTCGATCGGTCGATCCAGACGCGTCGGGAGGCCGAACAACACCAGCAACGCTTCGACGCGCTCGACAACCTTCGCGTTCAGCAAGTTCAGCGCCTGAGAGAGCCGACAGGCGGCCACCATTCCCAACGACACGCACTCGCCATGGCGCAGATCGTACCCGCAGCAATCCTCGATGGCGTGGCCTATTGTATGCCCAAAGTTCAACATCATTCGCGCGCCGGTGTGTTCCTGCGGATCACGCTCCACCACTCCGGCCTTGATCTGAAGGTTGCGAAGAATCAGATCGGTGGTTACCGCTTGGTCCAACGCAAGAATGGACGAGGCGTGCGCTTCCTGCCAGGTCAGGAAGTCCGACGAGTCGATCAGAGCGTGTTTGATCGACTCGGCTAATCCCGCGCGAACGTCGCGCGGTTCGAGCGTAGCCAAACAGGTCGGGTCAACCACAACCAGAATCGGATGATGGAACGCCCCGACAAGATTCTTGCCGCCGGGAAGATCGATGGCGGTTTTGCCGCCGAGACACGCGTCCAGATCGGCTTCCATAGTGGTTGGACAAACGACCCAGTCGATGCCGCGCATCCAAGTGGCCGCCGCCAGACCCGCCAGATCGCTGACCACACCCCCACCCAGCGCAACGACCACGGCGTCGCGTCCGATCTCCTGTGCTTTCAGGAAGTGGTACAGCTCGCCGAGAGTTGATAGGTTCTTCGAACCTTCACCGGGATCGATACGGTATTCGCAAACACGATTTCCGGCCCGCGAAAGTGAGCTGATAAGGCGGTCACCGTGAAGCGCCCCAACTCGCCGGTCAGCCACAACAGCTACATGCCGCGATGGGTTGGCTTGCGAAATCTGAGCCAGGAGTGAACCAACCTCAAGCAGAGCATTCGGCCCGATCACCACTCGCGTCTTCCGACTACCTGCATTAAGAGTGAAATCAAACATAATCAGCCATTGTAGCACGCGTTGACAGGGTCCATGTCGTGACCCCTCCCGGTGGGGGCCAGGGGTTTTGTACCCGCGCCACACTATCGAACGTCGCTGTAACCGCTCCAGAAGTACTTACAATTTATAGGACGTGGAATCTGATTTTCGACTCGTCTTGATCGGACCTGGATGCCTATAATAGGACGATCCCACCGCGCGGTCACCGGCGTAATGGCTTGTGCAGTACCGGCCGTACAATATAGACATAACCATATTTGTTTCAATAGGTTAACATTGAAACAATATGGTCGTAGCGCCGCACGGAGGCAAGTTTTATCGGCGAAACATGATTGACGAGTAAGTGGAAGGAGAGTACAATCCGCTCTATGATCAGAACCACAATAGCACGACCAAAGCGTATGACCCGTACATCGGACGTGAAACCTGCCGCACGGTTGGTCCGCACGTTTCGTTCAGCAGTGAATTTTTTGAATTCACTCACAAATTATGAACGAGTCATCGGATCGAAGTACACCGCAACCAACTTCAATTTGGCTCGGATGAATCGCCTCCTGAGCGCCCTGGACAATCCGCATCGGAAGCTGAAGACGGTCCATGTCGTTGGCACCAAGGGCAAAGGCAGCACGGCGGCTATGTTATCGGAGATGTTGCGGGGCTGCGGACTCCGTGTGGGGCTGTACACCTCGCCGCACATCCTGGACGTGCGCGAACGGATCGTCGTTGATGGTGAGATGATTTCCGAATTGGAGTTTGCTCGAGCGGTCGGAAGCGTAGCCCGCATCACCCTGAAAGCGCGCGTAGCGGAGCCAACCTATTTTGAGGTCATGACGGCTGCGGCACTGCATTACTTCGCCCAAGAGGATGTGGACATCGTCATTCTTGAGGCCGGCATGGGCGGGCGACTGGATTCGACCAATGTTGTGACCCCGGAAGCTGTGGCGATCACAAGCATCAGCCGTGATCACATCGCCCAGCTCGGATCGGACCTGACTTCGATCGCCCGCGAGAAAGCCGGCGCCATCAAACCCGGAATTCCCGTCATCAGCGCCGCGCAACACCCTGACGTGCGCGAAGTGCTCCTGTCGACGGCAGAGGCTGAGTCGGCGCCGCTACGGTTCGCCAATGAGAACTCTGATTTTACTTATCGCTTCGAGTTTTCCAGGGCGATGGGCCGACATGCTCGCATCTGCCTGACGACACCTAACAGCCGCTTCGAGCACTTGCACGTTCCCTTGTTGGGTGAGCATCAGGCGATGAACTGCGCCTTGGCGCTGGGCGTGCTGGATGTGCTTAAGGGCAGGGGGTTTGCCATCGACGACCAAGGGGCGATGGCGGGTCTGGCCAACGTCAAACTTCCGGGGCGCATGCAAATGATCTGCGAGGACCCCCGGATTTTGGTCGATGGAGCCCATAACGCCGCCAGCATTGACGCCCTTATTCGCGCGGTCGGGCAAAACATTACCTACGACTCGATGGTCGTCGTTTTCGGATGCCAGAAGGACAAGGATATCGCCGGCATGATCCGCCGGATTCAGCTTGGAGCGGACAAGATCATCTTTACCGGAACGGGTTCTCCACGTTCGGCCGACCCCAACATTCTGGCGGCCGCCTACACCGAGCATTCGGGAAAAATGACACAAGTCGCTCAGACGCTCGATGGAGCCATGAGAATTGCGCTGGCCGCCGCAAGCCGCGAAGATTTGATCTGCATCACGGGCTCCTTCTACCTTGTGGCAGAGGCCATGCGGAAATACGGCGCGGGTTAAGGCGAAGTAGAAGCCCGGCGCCGGCGCGGCGACTGAAAGGTGGGGTACCCGAAACGTTCAACGACCCGATGAAAGTCTGTCCGGGGTCGCCGCAACTCTTGCAGCCACTTCGAGTGTCGTCTTGAATCCGACGATGGATCCATCCCGCGGCGCGACCTATCGGGATCACCAGGTGCTGTTGGACAGTCCGGTCGATTGGCCCAACGGAACACGATTGGTCATCACGCCGGTTGAGGCCACTCTGATGGACAGCGGTGTCGACGGCCACGTCATCATTGTGGGTTTCGGCCTGGCCGGGCGCTGCGTCGCCGACCTGCTCGACCACGCCAAGACGCCCTATACGATCATCGAAAAGAATCCCGTTACGGTCGAGACGCAACGAGCCCTGGGTCGTCGAGTCATCGAGGGCGATGCGATCGACACGCAGACGTTGCTCGATGCGGGGCTGGGTGATGCAGCGATACTGGCGCTGACCAT
>JADFMZ010000125.1:7546-8335 GCA_022563615.1 Planctomycetota bacterium | reverse complement strand
CCGAAATGAACTGCTCGCTATTACGACATCCAGTACCGCATCCGTCCACCGCAGAGGCGACAATAGTCCGATAATCCCCGACAGGTTTTTCCACCACGATTTGCATCTATTGGAAATTGAACTATAATGATTGGCCGTTCGGAGGGACCTGAACACTTTCTTTGGTTTGCTCAAGAATCTTCCTCATACGCCACTGCTGGAAGCGGCGGCAGGGTAGTACCTTGGGCCTCGGATGGTCTGATAAGGAATACGGCTCGGAGGTGCTAGCCCTTGTCCCAGTCGCCACGAACACCAAGCACTGGAAGGACTACGTCTTCGGGGTCGCCAATGCCATCGCCTTCCTGTATGACACACGCTTGAAGTTTCTGGTGAACGGGAAAGACGGCGGCAAGGGTGCTCCGATGTCGTGTGCCATGATCTACTGGGGCGAACACATCGAACGCTTTGAGGACATCTTCCTTCCCTTCGGCGCGGTGGTTGATCTGCGCAGGTTGCATGGGAAGGCGGTCGGTATGGCGCATGATGACGCGCAGACCCTGCTTTTTCCAAACCCTCCACCGAAAACGCGCAAGCTCTCTGGTCGTCGCGCCCGGCGATAATCGCCGCTGTGCGGGCCAGGTGGGTCGGGCTTTGCCCGGCGCAAGGTCGGCCACTCCGCTGACGCCAAGCCAAGGACGACCTCCGCCGCCTCAACGCGCAAATCGAGTACCTGCTACGCGAAGCCCTCCGCCAAAGACGCAGGCGAGAGATCGACACGGATCACGATCAAGAGAGTACGTGAGCGACTCG
>JADFMZ010000125.1:0-7536 GCA_022563615.1 Planctomycetota bacterium | reverse complement strand
GACCCTACTCTGTTTCAAATGGTTCGCACGGCGGACCCTACTCTGTTTCAAATGGTTCGCACGGCGGACCCTACTCTGTTCAAATGGTTCGCATGGCGGACCCTACCTGGCTCAAAGCAGCGAGCGTCGGCGCTGGCGAACGCGGTCGCGCAGGCGTCGCGCTTTGTGTCGGCTGCTGTGTCGGTCCCGCCTTTCGGAATCCCTGGTCGAACCGGGAACATACTGCTGGCGGCATTGCCGGCAGCGGCGCGCGAACACTCGCTCCGCTTCCCTGACCACAACCGGAAAGCTGCAATGCGGGCAGTGTGTATAGAGAGGCCCCATTCCCCATCCCCCAATCGGCGAAAAAACCGTACGCTTCGATTCCCCACTTCGCCCCCGGACGCCGTCCGTTGGACGCCCGTTATTCCGGCCGGCGGCGCGCGAACGCAAACCCACCCCGCTTAGGCGCCAAACCCCCAGCCGGCCCGACGTTTTCGTTCAGCAGCAGAACGGCGTCCTGAGTGCCGATCGCCATAATGTCGCTCGACAGCGGCGCTTCCATGAACTCCTGATCCTCGATGAAGGCGTCCGCGGCGGATTGGTCGTCCATCAGCGCCAGATCATTGGACACATGATTCAGCCCCAGCAGATGACCCGCTTCATGTGCAGCCACATTGCCGATCGCCAAGGCCAACTCCTCGAGGGTCGGCGTGAAGGAAAACACACCAGGGTCGAACGACTCTGCAAAAACCAAGGCGTCGTCGCAAAGATCCACGTTGTTCAGATCGACATTCTCGGATATCCCGAACGAAAACCGGTCGAACCCGCCGAAATAAATCGTCGAGAAGGGCGTGCCCGCCGGCGGTGGAGCGTCTTCGGTCGTTAGAACCAAGACATCAAACCGCTCCAGGTTCTGCTCCATGACTTCGAGGATCGATTCCTTGAGCAACTCCGTCTGTCCGCGATACACCGTGGAAATATCCGAGGCGTCCAGAGGTTCGAGCGTCATCGTTCCGAGAACCGGCGAATCCACCTCCCCACCGTCGAAATTGAGCAGGAGAACCTGACGCGCCGGTGGGGGCGCCTCGGAACCGGTCGTCACGCGAAGGTCGATCCGGTAGGTGCCGGTGCGCCGGCCGACGTTTGCGAAGGCTGAGTGGCTCACGACCAGGTAATAGGGGTCCGACGCGTGGCGCACCGTCCAATCGATATAGGAATCGAGAAACCGGTCCGGTTCACCCCCTCGGTCGTCGTTGTTGGATACGAGGCGCTGGGCGGCGTCGAAAATCGCCACCGAGACATCCAGCGGCGACGTGCCGGTGTCCACATCGACCACGACACGATCCCCCGGCGACAAAGCCCCGATTCGAAACACATCCAGATCGCCGATGACCTCGACGCTGCCTTGAAGTCGGGCGATACGCTCCGCGTCAAACACAGCCACGATTGGATCGAAGAACGTATCGTTCGGTTCGTTTGAGGTCTTGCCGAGTGGGCTCATGAGTGATGTGTCCTGATTCCCGTCGGTCAGCAAGACGTCGTTTCCCATCGTCAGCCCTGCGCCGGGACAACCCGCCACCAGGCCCGCCAATCCGGCGACGATCCCCCGCGCGGTCCAGCGGGGCCATCTTATTGAGCGTGAGCGGTTTTCCGATTCCGATTTCATTTCACTCATCCATCCGTGACATCGACAATCCAGTGTATCCGCAACGGTTGCGATGTTCACATCGGCCGCCGGCCGACGCCGCACAGGCTCAAACGCGATTGTGTCCGAGCTGGAGTGGGGTTGGCGTCATTTTCCAAGGCCACCTTCTGTTGATCGGCTGCGAACTCCTTCACCCGCGCGAAAAATGGATCACCGCCGACCGTATCCAACAGCGATTGGACGGCATCCTGAAATCCGATCGGGAAGACGGCTGAGTAGATCGACGATTTTCGGAAGGATTGATCGCGCATCAGCGCTCTTAAGCTGGCGGTCACGTCCATCAACCCGGCTGGATCCTTGGTGTGTACGAGTCCGAGCAGGTGGCCTATCTCATGACTGGCCACATTGGCGATCGCCTGGGCCAACTCGGATACCGAGGGGTCCAGCCGCAGAAAGGCCGAGAACGTGTCGGCAAATACGATGGCCTCCTGTTGGGGATCGGAGTTGAACTCGTCCACGCCTTCGGCGACGCCGAGCAAGGCGTCATCATCGGCGCCGAAGAAGAGGCGGCTCATCGAGCTGTCGTACCGGCTTCCTTCGCTGGTGGACAGAATCTGGACATCGAATCCGGCGTAGTCGTCGCGCACGGCAGCCACGATCAGATCGATCATTGCCTGGGTTTGCCGGGCGCCGAGATCGGGTGATATCCGCCCGGCGTCGAAGCGTGGCACCTCAATGGCTTGGCGACTGCCTATGCGGACGTTGCTACTGCCTTCAAAGTCCAGCAGCACCACATCGGGCCGGTGTTCGCGGAGAGGAACCGACGTCCCCTTGGAAGCGACCAGAACATAGTCACCGGAAGTGGCATATCCGGGCGTTGCGGAGACCGCCAGCCAGCAGGAATCGGATGGCCGGCGAACGACCAGATCCACGAAAGGCTCCGACCGCCCGAGGTAAACGTTGCGGTGGTCGTTAATCAGGAGTGAAGCGCCGGTGTCGTCGAAAAGGGCGATCACCCCGTCGAGCGAGTCGGCTGTGGTCATCTCGACGACGATTCGGTCGCCGGGTTGGACCGGTCCGAAGTCATAAACGTCAACGTCGTCCGGGTCGTTGACGCGCCCTCGGACCACGAGCGAAGCGGCGCCGAGGTCCACGAACTCGGCGTTTTCAAAGACGTTGTTGGGATCGGATTCCCAGTAGGTCGATGTACCGTCGATCCCAAGCGTCGTCAGACTTAGCGTGGACGTGCTTCGATCAGGTTCAACGAGCCCGTCGACGGTTCCGCAGCCGCCTAGAAACCACGCGCCCAGACAGGCCCATCGGCGCGCAGAACTTCCCCCTGCAGTTTTTCGGACGTACACAGCTTTCCCCCCCCAAGCGAGATCGTTTCCCCCCACCAACGACGTGTTGATGGCTCCAACCAAGGCTTGTCGCGGTCGCCGGCGATGCGGACGTTGATCCGGAAGCCGCCCGACGACGGCGCCGCCCAACGTCCACACGCCGCGACTCGCTGTGCTTCGTCCCCTCCAAACTCGACTTTACGATATGACTTGGCCGGGCGCGAAAGAGCCAAGCAGAAAACGGCAGCCGGCGTCACTTTGTGGGCATTTTCGGACAGCCGCTTACTGGGACCGGCGCCGGGCGTTGATCCTGACTGTTGCGGCCAGGTGAAGTACAATGCCAAACGCGATGGACCCTCTCTCGTTCACCAATGCGCAGCGCCGTGCGATCGAGTCGACCGGTAGCAGCGTCATCGTCTCAGCCGCCGCGGGCTCGGGGAAAACCGCCGTTCTGGCTGAACGATGCGCCTACCTGATTTGCGACGCGCCGCCGGATGTGCGTTGCGACGTCGATCAGTTATTGGTGCTAACGTTTACCGAGGCGGCGGCCTTGGAAATGCGATCCCGAATCGTCGCGGCGATTCGCCTTCGGGCAAGCCGGCGCCCGCAGGACCGTCGATTGCGCCGGCAGATCGCCCTGGTCGACGCGGCCCACATCTCCACCGTGCACTCATTTTGTCTGTGGCTTGTGCGTCGCTGGTTCAGCGAACTTGGAATCGATCCATCCGCCGCCATGCTGGATGAAAAGGAAGCGGTTCTGATGAAGAGGGATGTGCTGGATACCCTTTTCGATGAGCTGTACCCCGGTCCGGCGCCTGCGAGTGATCGCCTTGGACATATCGACGGCGATACCGGTAACGAAGCGGGTGACTCGCCCGGTGCGCGGTTCGTCCGGCTCATCGACGACTACGGGCTGGGTGAGGATCGGGCTATCTCGACGTTCGTGCTGAAGCTTTATGAGTTTACGTCGTCGCTGCCCGACCCGGACGCCTGGCTTCGCGACGCGGTTGAATCGCTCGCGGATCGCCCAGAGGAGGTGGTCCAAGCGCTGGCTGCAGGCCTGGGTGCGGAATTGGACGGGCAGGTTGAACATTGCAGCCAGGTGGCTGACACGTTGAAGGCCGACGACGCCGTTGGGTGGTTCTTCGCCGATCAGATCCAATCCTATGTCGAGCAGCTTGTCACCTGGCGGCAAACTTTGAACGAAGATCTTTCCCAATACGAAGCGGTTTGCGAAAGTATTCGTAGCTTCGCGTTTAGCAACAAGCGCGGACCCAGACTGGCTAAGGATGCCGACCCGAATATCAAAAAGGCCCGCGAGGCAGCGAAAGATCGGCTGTCCGAGGTCAGAAAGCAATGGTTCGGCGAACGGATCAAGAAACGATACGCGCTCTTTTCCCATGATGAATGGACCGACGGGCTGAGAAAGACCGCGCCGTATGTTGGTGCCCTGGTTGAGCGGGTCACGGCGTTTCGCGAAGCCTATTCAGCCAGGAAAAGCCGGCTGGGCGTTATGGATTTTTCGGATCTGGAACGGTTTGCGCTTCGGCTGCTTCAATCGACGGACGAGCCAGCCGGCCCATCGGCCATCGCCTACACGCTGCATCGTCGCTTTGCCCATCTCCTTGTGGACGAGTTTCAGGATATCAATCCCGTTCAGGAGGCGATCCTGAGATTGGCGTCTCATGAATCGGACCCGGATCGACCGGGGAACCTGTTCGTGGTGGGAGATGTGAAGCAGAGCATCTATCGCTTTCGCCTGGCTGAACCGAGGGTATTTACGGAACGACTGGCGAGATTCGCAGAGCGCCTCTCGAAGGATATCAATCCCTCCAGTTCGTCGCCGCGCCTAGCGAGGACCGATGCGGATGACCCCACAGCCGGGGTGGCAATCCATTTGCAGGAGAACTTCCGCAGCCAACCGGTCATTCTCGATGCGATCAATCTGATCTTCGGGCGACTGATGCGCGGAAGCGGCGCCCCGGATGATGTTGTTTACGATCGGGCTGCCCAACTTCGTCCGGGACGGGCGGCGCCGTCCGGGAAGAAGCGGTTCCCCGTGGAATTGCACGTACTGGAACGCGCGCCGGGGAGGGCCGCCCTGGACGAACCCGAAGCCGATTCGACCGAGGGCGCGGAGTTTCCAACGGCAGGTTCTGGTCCGTACGATCGGAGCATCGCGCCGCAGGATGACCCAGCCCGGAGAACCCCGATCGAGCGTGAGGCGCTTTTGATCGGATCGCGGATTCGGGACTGGATGGCCTCGGGCGAAACGATCGCGGAGGGTCAGCCGCTGCGCTACCGGGATGTCGCGGTCTTGCTTCGGGCCGCCAGAATCAACGCTGAACAAATGGCGGCGGTGCTGACCGCGATGCAGATCCCCGCGTATGCCGACGTCGGTGGATCGCTGTTTGCAGCCTTGGAGATTCGCGATGTTCTGGCGGCGCTTCGGGTGCTGGACAATGCGCAACAGGACATCCCGCTGGCGGCTGTGCTGCGCAGCGGCGTTCTGGGCGAATCGCTTTGCGAGGACGACCTCGTCGAGATCCGGTGCCTGGATCGCAGCGTCCCGTTTCACGCCGTCGTTCGTGACTACGTGAAGCGCGGAGGTGACTCAGCCGTGCGCGAGCGATTGGAGACAATCTTGCGGCGTATTGACCGCTATCGTCGCGACGCCTGCCTCCGTCCACTGGCGGACGTGCTCTGGCGATTGTACGAGGAACAGGGCTACCTGGCCTATGCGAGTGGGCTTCCCGGCGGCCCCCAACGCCGCGCAAATCTGCTGAAGCTTCACGAGCTGGCCCGAAAGTTCGGCGCCTTCCGCCGGCAGGGGCTCCATCGGTTTCTGCGCTTCGTTCAATCCCTTCAAGACGAGGATGGGCAGATTGAGGCTGCGTCGGCTATCGGTGAGGCTGAAGACGTCGTGCGGATCATGAGCATCCACCGCGCCAAGGGGCTGGAGTTTCCGGTCGTTTTCGTGGCTGGTTTGGGTACGCGGTTCAACCTTGGTGATCGTAGCGGGCGGATGATTTTTGAGCGGCGGGCGAAGATCGGTCTTCGCGTGGTCGATCCGCAAGGCATGGTCGAGTATCCGTCGGCGGCGCATCAACTCGTAGCCATGGAGGTCGAGCAGAGCACGCGGGCCGAGGAGCAGCGCATTCTGTATGTAGCCTTGACTCGGGCGCGCGATCGACTCGTGCTTGTCGGTTCGAGGCACAATGTCATTGAAGAGTGTCCTACGGTGTCACCTTCCGCGCGCCACGAGCACACACCATCCAGGTTGAACATCGCCACGGCTGGGACGCCGCTGGATTGGCTGCTGGCCGTCTTGGCTGGCGCACCTGCCGGCCTGGTGCAAGGGTGGGGAGTGCATCGGGCTGACCGCCCGGTCGTGGAGGTGCATGTACATGAAGCAAGCGCAATGGCCGGCTGGCGCCTGAGGGAGCCGCCCGACGAGCGAGCACTGGCCACGCGCCGAGAGGCCGCCCGGCGCCGGATCCTTCCCGACCATGAACCGCATGCTTTGGAAGATGCCGAGGTCGAGCAAGTTGTATCGCGCCTGGAGTATGTTTACCCCTGGGCCGCCACGACCTCGGTGCCCGCCACCGTTGCGGCTGGACAGTTCAAAGGGGTCTACGACTATACGCGCGGCGAGTGGGAGTCGGCGGACCCGCGTGCCGGCGACGAGGTTTTTGAGGTGCCACCGTCGAAGTATTCGGATGAGCATGGCGACACCGCTGCTGGTCGCGGCACCGTTACCCATCGTGTCCTGCAACATCTGGACTGGCGGGCGGCGACCGATGCGGTCGGGGTGGCCTCGGAATTGCGGCGAATGGTTGCGGCTGGACATCTGACGACTCGGGATTGCGCGTTGGTTGAGAAAGGCGCCCTCGAATGGTTGGTCTCGACGCCGTTGGCAAAGGCCATCCGAAAGGCCGGTGACGCCTACCGCCGCGAGTTCCCTTTCATTTCCGCTGAATCGCCCGGTGAGCTGGATCGAGGCGTGGAATCGGCGCCGGGCGACTTCGTTTTGGTGCGCGGGATTGTGGATGGCATTCTGCCCGTGGAAGACGGAGTTGAGATTGTTGACTTCAAGACGGACGCGATTCGCCCGGAGGAGGCGGCTGGTCGCGCCGAGCGCTATCGCCCGCAGATGACGCTGTATGCCCGAGCGATGACCCGCATCTGGCGTAAGCCGGTCAAAACCTGCCGGCTGGTCTTCCTGGCGGCCAAGCAGGTTGTCGATTTAAGTCCAGGATGGGAAGAAGGTCTGGATTCCCAGGGACCGGGCTGAGCCGGACTGCTTCAGGTTGTGAGCGCGTGCCGTCGCCGGGTGCATGACCCTTTAGGCGGGGATGATCGACGTTGGGTAGACGGGCGACATCTTCCGCGTGCGGGTTCTGCTCTTTGCCCTGAAAGGGCACAATAGGACAGCCCAGGGCCAACGCCCTGGGGTTTGGTGGGCGAGGCGAAGGCAAGCCCTGAAAGGGCGGCATAGGCGTATTCCGCCCTTTCAGGGCTCGCAGTGTCCCGCACTGAATCAGTCCCAGGGCGTTGCCCTGGGCTGGT
>JADFMZ010000124.1 GCA_022563615.1 Planctomycetota bacterium | reverse complement strand
GCGACGAGTCGGTGGACGTCGTAATATCCAACTGTGTCATCAACCTGTCACCGGACAAGCGGCGGGTCTTCTCCGAAATCTTTCGCGTGCTCAAACCCGGCGGTGAACTCTATTTTTCGGACATCTTCTCGAACCGGCGTATCCCCGAACCACTCGGCTTAGATCCATTGTTACGCGGCGAATGCCTGAGCGGCGCCTTGTATGTCGAGGATTTTCGCCGGCTGTTGCGCGATCTGGGTTGCCTCGATTATCGCGTAATGACCCGGCACCGGTTCGACCTGAACGACGCCGAGATCGAAACCAAGGTCGGCATGATCCCGTTTGAGTCCATCACGATTCGGGCCTTCAAGCTTGCCGGCCTGGAAGATCTTTGCGAGGACTACGGCCAGGTCGCGGTTTACCGGGGCACGATTCCCGAATCGCCCCACCGGTTCGTGCTGGACGATCACCACACGTTCCACACCGGCCGACCCGCGCCGGTCTGCGGCAACACAGCCGCCATGCTTGAGGACACCCGCTACGGAAAGCATTTTGAGATTCTGGGCGACCGATCGACCCACTTCGGGCCATTCGATTGCTCGACGCGCCGCGCGACCGAACCGACGGCGTCTCAGGCCGGCGCGTGCTGCTGATACCCCCGCACGAGGGTTTGCCTGAATGGATGGGTTCTCAGAGCCGCGCCCGTAAGGAAGCGGTCCGGTCTGCTGTGCGAAAGAACGCTCCCTCACGGTCGCGGCTCTGTTGGGCTCAACCCATCGAATGACGTGCATTGGAGCACTACTGAGTCAGCCGCTTGATCGCCTCGCGATACCTCGTGACCGTGTTGGCGACGATCTCGTCGGGAAGCTCGGGGCCCGGGGGCGTTTTGTCCCATCGGCCGGCCTCAACGAGCGTGGTGAGGTGGTTGCGAACGTATTGTTTGTCGAAACTTTCCTGGTCGCGGCCTGGCTCATATTGCTCCGCAGGCCAAAAGCGCGACGAGTCGGGCGTGAACACCTCATCCACCAGGAGGTATTCACCGTCCAGCAATCCCCACTCGAACTTGGTGTCGGCGATGATGATGCCTCGGCTTCGCGCGAACTTGGCCGCCTTGACGTACAGGTCCATGCTGCGATCGCGGAGCAGGCCCATACATTCCTTTCCGGCAATTTCGCAAGCCTGCTCAAACGAGATGTTTTCGTCGTGCCCCTCGGTTGCCTTCGTGGCGGGCGTGAAGATCGGTTCGGGCAGCTCGGCGCACTGCTGCAACCCGGATGGAAGCCCGACGCCGCAAACCGAGCCGCTGCGCTGATAGTCTTTCCAGCCCGAGCCGGTTATGTACCCACGGACGACGCACTCGATCGGAACCACTTCGGTCTTTCGGCATCGCATGGTCCGACCGCGAAGCTGGTCGAGGTGTGATTCGAGTCCGGGCGGCGCTTGATCCTGAATGACCTCAATCAGGTGATGGGGGACGCTGGCCTCAAAGAAATCGAACCAGAACTTCGATAGCTGCGTCAGAAGGACGCCCTTGCCGGGGATCGGCGTGGGCAGAATCACGTCGTAGGCGCTGATCCGGTCGGTGGCGACCAGCAGGATTTCGTCGCCCAGATCGTACACGTCACGGACCTTGCCCCGCCGCAGGGGAAAGCCCGAAATATTCGTTTCGGTAACGGCAACGGCCGTATGGGTTCTCATGGAATGGCCTCCCTGTAGCACGAATGGCCCAATCCCCCTCCCTTTCCAGACTTGGTCCGGGCGGCGTGTGTCAGGCTAATCGACCACTCCTTTATACCCCAATTCAGGCTTTCCGGGCAGTCGGAACGATCGCCGCCCCGACCCACCATCGAGACCACCGGTCAGCGGCCTCCGAAAAACCGGCCCCGGCCCGTCTCGACATGCGCTCCTCCAGAGGCCATAATGGAACCGGTACAGGCTGCTTGAAGCGGCCTGCCCGACCTCGGAGGGGTCTGCGCGTCGGCTGCGTACTCCCGGGTCCAGGCGATCGGCCCGTTCGGTTCCAGGCTTCTGCCTGTTCGGTTCTAGGCTTCCAGTTGGTTTTGTCTCTTTCTCGTCCCGACAGCCTTGCGATGCTCTCATTCGCTGCATATTCAGAGGGCAAGCTCGCTGACAAAGTGAATCTCAGCGGCGCCTACCTGGTCGGCAGCGACGACATCCCGCTCCGAGCGGACATCACGTTTGCCAAGGGCATCATTTCGTGCAAAAAGCGGGCTGCCGGTCCCGCCGGTCTGGCGCTGCTCTGGGATGTGCCCGGGGTCGGGTCCATTCTTCTGGAAACGATCCGGGTGCAGGAGCGCGACCGGCCTTACGTTCTTCAAGTCGAACTCGCGCGCGGACGGCTGATGCGCCTCCTCAACAAGCTTGAGGACTGGGGGTTGTTGGATCACGCGGACTTATCCGAGGTGTTGTCTCAAGTGGACGGGGTCCGTGGATTGCTCATCCAGGCGCTCCAGGCCGACTCTCCCGCCGAAGCCGCACGGATCGGCGAGGAAGCCTTGCGCCAGGCTGTGCTGGTAAGCGAAGAGCTTAGCCTCCATTACGCGGCCTTGCTCCTGGAGCGGAAAAAACAGTCCGGTGGATTGAGTCGCCCCGTGTTCGGCTGCACCATCCATCTGGACAAGCCCAGCGAGTTGAGTCGAAAGCGTCTGGCCTCGGCGTTTGATTTTGTCACCGTTCCGATCGTCTGGCGTGACATCGAACCATCGGAACAGACGTTCAACTGGAAGCCGCTCGATGCCTGGGTGGAGCTGCTGTCCAAGCACAACATCCCGATACGCGGTTCGGCCCTGCTGTCGTTCAGCGAGAAGCAGGTACCCGACTGGCTTTACATCTGGGAGCACGATTTCGATACGATTCGGGATCTGGCGTTCGAACACGCTTGCCGGGTGATCAACCGGTACGGCCAATACATTCAGACCTGGGTCGTCGCCAGCGGTATCCACGCGACGAACTGCTTCACCTTCAACTTTGAACAGCTCATGGAATTAACGCGGATGACCGCCGCGCTGACCAAACAACTTTGCCCTCGGGGCACCGCGATCATTGAGCTGGTCGCCCCCTGGGGAGAATACTACGCCCGCAACCAACGAACCATCCCACCCACTCTCTACGCCGACATGGCGGTTCAAAGCGGCATTAACTTTGACGCCTTCGGTCTGAAGTGTCTTTTTGGGCTCGCGATGGACGGCATGTATGTTCGGGACATGTTCCAGGTTTCCGCCATGTTGGACCACTATTGCAAACTCGGCAAACCGCTGCATATCACCGGCGTGGAGGTTCCCTCCAGTACCGAGCGCCGCCCGAGCGATGTGGAATCGGGCGTATCGGCGGTCGATGGCGGAATGTGGCACGAACCCTGGAGCGAAGAGATTCAGGCCCAATGGCTCCGGCAGTTTGCTGAGATCGCGCTCAGTAAGTCGGCTATCGAAACCATCGCGTGGCAGGAGTTCGTAGACCACCAGGACCAGATGATACCGCACGGCGGCCTGCTCCGAGCGGATCTGACGCCCAAGACCACCTATAACCGGCTGGTGGAGATGCGCTCGGAACTCTTCGGCTAGTGCTTTGTCACACGCCTGATTTAATGGGTCATCGGAGCCGCGCCCGTCAGGAAGCGGTCCGGTCTGCTGTGCGTAAGACCGCTCCCTTACGGTCGCGGCTCTGTTCAGCGCAACGCCTCGAATGACGTGCGTCGGAGCACTAAAGCTCGGGGCGGGGACATTCAGGGTGAGCCAACCCAAGATGTTGAGTTTGCGAAACGGAGGAGAATCCGGCTTCAAGGTCGAACCCGCGTTCGATGCTTACTGTGCGGTTGGGGTCTTGTTGCTGTTCATCATCGCAACAGGGGCATGGCGTCATGTCGGCGCCACGTTCGGGTTTCACGGCGCGGGCACGCCTCTAGCTACGGTGGAGCCGAACGTGGCCCCCTGGTGGGAGCTGACCGTGCTGCCGCGAATCGGCGAGACGACAGCCCGCACAATCGTGAATTATCGTGAAACTACAAGCAACGGCGGAGAAAATGGCAGGACACCCCCGGTTTTCCAGACGCCGGGCGATTTAGCCCGCGTCCGAGGTATCGGCCCCAAAACCGTCACTCGCATCGCCCCCTATCTTCGCTTTGAATCGAAATAGGAGTAGCGCTTCGCCAACCCAAGACTTTCGGTGTTCATCGGGAGGGCGAGGCTCCCGCCGATCCGCACCCTCGCAGCACCCGGTTTCAGAGCCGCGGATCGCTAAACGTAGGAGCAAAGATGGGGGGACAGGCGATACGCAAAAAAGAAATTCGCCATGGTCAGGCGAATCGCGATTCGGCGACGGTCAGGGCTTGGCGTTGCAAGTACAAACAATGTTCCCGCATCCGGGGCATCCTTGTCCGTACTTGGCCTCGATGGCCGCAGTCAGATCGACGTCGTTGACGTTAGCCAACGTCACCAGCCAGGCGAGCACGTCGGCGAACTCCGAAGATTTCTGCTCGTGCGTGCCCTCACGCAAGGCGGCTGCCAGTTCACCGACCTCTTCGCAAAACCAGAGAAACGTGGCGGCAGTGCCGCGTTGCCGGTCTTTCTCGCTGTACATCCTTTCGATAAGGATTTGCAATTCAGCTAGCGTCATAAGCAGTCCCGAGCCGCAGGCTTTAGCCTGCGCGATGTCACGATTTTTCTGAACGCACGCCACCTGCGTTGAATCGCGCAGGCCTTTTCCAAAATGCCTGCGGCTCAGATCGTCGTGCACACTCATGAAACACAGCATTAAGGACAACGAGCCGCCGGTTCTACAGCGTTTTCATTTATTGTGCATCGCCATTTCGGGGAAATCTCCCGGAAAAAACGGTCGCCGAACCGCTACAGAAAAATAGAGCTTGCTCTATGGATTCGGCTTTTCCGCAGCCGGTAAGAATATCCGAAACGTACTGCCTTTGACCAGCCGGGGCTCGGCGTCAAACGTGCCCTGGTGGGCCTCGACAATATGCTTGACCAGGGCCAGCCCCAGCCCCGTGCCTCCGCGCTGACGCACGCGCCCGTCGGCGGAACGGAAAAACCCCTCTGCCAGATGCGCCCGGTCCTCCGGTCTCAGGCCGATGCCCCGATCATGAATGGAGATCAACACGCCATGACGCCCCCTCCGCGTATCCTGGGTCACCTCCACTTCGATGTATTTTTCCTCTTCGGAATACTTGATGGCGTTGCTGATCAGGTTGAGCACAGCCTGGGATACGGCGTCGCGGTCCGCAAGAACCGGAGGCAGATCCTGTGCGATTGAGAAATGTCGCTCGAAGCCGCCGTGTTCGAGTTGGGCCTGATAGGCCTCATAGGTCTCACGCACGACCTGCCCGATGTCGATGAGTTCGAACGTGTACTCCTTGCGTCCCGCCTCGATGCGGGCAAAGTCCAGGATATTGTTGATCAAGTTGGTCAGTCGGGTGCTCTCTCGGGTGATGATCGTGTAATACTCCTGGCGTTTTTCTTCGGTGGTCACGCGCCCGTCTTGCAGGGTTTCCCCGAACATACGGATCAGCGCAAGGGGGGTTTTGAGTTCATGGGACACGTCCGCCACGAAGTTGGCCTTCAGGTGGGCCAGCGCGACCTCCCGCCGGGCCAGCCGCGCGAGAAACCACATCGCCAGCAGCAGCGTGATGAGCGATAGAACCGTCAGCCCCAGATAGGCCAGGGTTTGACCGACGGCCATGCTGCGTTGCTCGCGAAGAACAGCCGGGGTGGGTTCGATGGCCCAGAATCTCATTGGACCCGACAACTGCTGCCACCAGGGCCCGGAAGTTTGGTCGATATCGACCAGCCCCAGCCCGGCGTTGAAAGGCACCAGCGGTTCCAGGAAGTCCGACCGCAATCGCGGCAAATCGAGCCGGGCCAGAACGGTCACGCGACCATCGCCCGTCGAGGATCCCGAGAGGTATCCCAAGGCCAGTTGATGCTGGTCCGTGGACTGAACGATGAACCGGATTCCGGACCGGGGGTCGGGCAGCGAGGGAAACATGGGCCAGGGCTGGGGTGCGAATCGGGCTGCGATCAACCGCCGGATTTCATCCAGATCGCCAGCCGATTCAACCAGCACTCGGACACTTTGCCCGTCCCAAAGAAACACGCCGTCGATCCAGCCGGGCAGTGCGGTCGGTGTCTGCCGAAGACGATCCGACGGTCCGGGCAATTCCATGAGGATTGCGCCTAGAACCGTTTTCAATTCCGCGTCCAGGCGGTTCCTGGCATCGGCGGCGACACGGGCGGCCAGCGCCTCCGCCTGGGCCGTCAAGCGCACCGTAAACGACCGCGTCTGCTGAAGGGCAAGAAACATGCCGATCAGCGCCAGGCCCAAGGCCAACACGACCATCCACAGGCCGGCAATCCGCCAGATCAACCGGCGATTACGACGATGGAACTGTGGTGTGAGCATGGGATCCGATCGATTGGTCCATTAACTCGCCGTTTGTATTCTCGACACGCATCGCGTCAATTCACCCGCGGCGGGAACATGCACTGGAAATATATCGGAGCCGCCAATATATTTCGATGGGCTGCCTTGCGACAGCCTTGGAGTCTATCCTAAAAGTGTGGCACGGGTTTGTAACCCGTGCACTTCACCGGTTGAAAACCGGTGCCACAAGGGTTACTGGGATAGGCTCTTACCCAGCGAATTGGAGACAAACTCATATGCCAGACATCACCGAAGAACAGGTGCTGGAACAGCTACGCACCGTCAAGGACCCGGAACTGCACCGCGATCTCGTAACGCTCAACATGATACCGGGCGTTACGATCGACGGCTCCCGCGTAAACGTCCAGGTCGAACTGACCACCCCCGCCTGCCCGATGAAAGAGCAGATTCAGGGGGACATTGAAAAGGCCCTGAGGCACATCCCCGGTGTCGAGCACGTCGAAATAAGCTGGAGCGCACGGGTCCGCTCAAGCCGGCCTTCGGCAACGCAACTGCCGGGAGTCAAAAACATCGTGTCGGTCGGCGCCGGCAAGGGTGGCGTGGGCAAGAGTACGGCTGCAGTTCTGTTGGCCTATGGGCTGAGGCGCTTGGGGGCGTCGGTCGGCTTGATGGACGCGGACGTCTACGGCCCCAGCATTCCAACCATGACCGGCATCGAGGGCGCCAAGCCGGAAGTGCGTGGCAAAATGATCGTTCCGCCGGTGGCCGGCGGCGTGCGGATCATGAGCATCGGTTTCATGGTCGAGCGCGACAAGCCCCTGATCTGGCGGGGGCCGATGACTCATGGCGTCATCAAACAATTCCTGGAACAGGTCGATTGGGGCGAGCTGGATCGAGGAGGCCAAGCTGTTGGCCTCGGACGGGGAGAGCGATGACTCGTTCGGGTATTCGGTGGCCGTCGATGGCGATGTGATACTCGTGGGCGCCGCCCGCGACGACTCCGGCTCGGTTTACGTCTACCGCTTCGACGGAACGGACTGGATCCAGGAGACCAAGCTGGTCGAGTCGGACGCCGGGATCGATGACACCTTCTTCGGCAGTTCGGTGGCCATCGATGGCGCCCTGGCCGTCGTCGGCGCCAGTGGGTTCGCCACCGGGTCAGCCTACGTCTACCGCTTCGATGGGAGCCTTTGGGTCGAAGAAGCCGAGTTGCTCGCCTCAGACGGACAGGAGGGTGACCTTTTCGGCCAGTCCGTAGCCGTCAGCGACGACACGGCCATCATCGGAGCGTACTGGGACATGGACAACGCCTTCAACGTGGGGTCGGGCTCGGCGTACGTGTTCCACTTCGATGGGCTGGATTGGATCGAGGAGATCAAGCTGGTCCCGGCGGACAATACCGAAGGTGACATGTTTGGGTACGCCGTGGCCATGAGCGGGGACTTGGCCATCATTGGGGCACCTGCTGATGACTATTTCGCGGAGTGTCCAGGGTCGGCCTATATCTACTCGCGGGAGGGCACCGATTGGGTGGAGCAGGCCAAGCTGGTGGCTTCGGACTGCGCCGGCGATGACGATTTCGGCTGGTCCGTCGGCATCACCGGCCACTGGGCGATCGTGGGAGCGAGACTGGACGACGAGAACGGCACCAGCTCCGGCTCGGCATACCTCTACCGGTTCGACGGAACCCATTGGACTGAGGCCGGCAAGTTCCTGGCCTCGGACGGAGGGTGGAGCGACTGGTTCGGAAGCTCCGTGGCCATTGGCGGCGCCCTGGTTGTTATTGGGGCGTCTGGTAGTAACGGCACCGGATCCTACGCGGGCTCGGCCTACGTGTTCGTCTGTGACTGCAACGGCAACGGCGTGTTTGACATGGATGATATCCTGGAAGGGACCAGCCAAGACTGTAGCGGCAACCAGATCCCGGACGAATGCGAGCCGGATTGCAACGGCAACGACGTAGCGGATAGTTGCGACATC
>JADFMZ010000123.1 GCA_022563615.1 Planctomycetota bacterium | reverse complement strand
GCAGCGCTTCCAACAACGGGCCGACGATCCATTCGTCAATCCTTTCGAGGGCGTTGATCTTGGCGGTCGGGTCGCCGAGATGACCGGCTTCATCGGGTGCTTCGATATGCACGACCACCAGATCATAGTCCGCCAGTGCCGTGACGGCGGCCGCACCTTTTCCCGCGTAGTCGGTGTCCAGGTATCCCGTCGCGCCGGGAACGTCGAGCACATCCATGTCGATGGTTGTGGCGATGCCGCGAATCAAATCGACGCCCGCGATCATGGTTGCGGACAGGCCGAAGCGTTGTTGAAAGGACTCCAACGGCTGGGATCGTCCGTGTCCCCACAGCCAGATGTCGGTGGCCGGGTTGTCACCCAGGTCGCGACGGACCTGGTTGACTTCGTGCTCAGCCAGAAGCTCATGCGCCTGCTCCATGAGGTGGATCACCCGGCGCGCTCCGGCACCCTGCGGTTGGTGATCGAAGACCCGTTCGTCGGGAATGTCGTGCGGGGCGGTGCAGCTCGGATTAACATCGGGCGCATCTGAGAGAACCATCAGGTTTCGATAGGATACGCCACCGTGAAAGTGACATCCACTGTCACTCAAGAGCCGGTTCAGATCGGCGATCAGCCGGTCCGCCTCCGGCTGCGAAATATGCCCGGCGGTGAAGTCCACCATGCAGCCCTCGACGAGAGTCACCAGGTTGCATCGAAAGAGTAGTTCACCCGGCTGCGTGGTGAGGCCTTTCGCCGCCGCCTCGAGCGGCGCCCGTCCGGGGTAGTCCACGCGCGGGTCATAGCCCAGCAGGGACAGCGTGGCCACATCGCTGGCCGGGGCGAATTCTTCCGGTACAGTGACGACGCGCCCCTGACGACCGTTGATGGAAATCCAATCGAAGTGGGGCGTGCGCGCCTCTTCCAACGGCGTTCGCCCGTCGAGTTCCTCGACCGGCTCATCGGCGGCTCCATCCGGCAGAATCAGGGCATACTTCATCGGGAAATTCATCCGTGTTTGAACCGGGGGAGTTTACCCTGCGGCAATACGTCGGCCAAGCCAAGAACGGGTAGGGCAAAGATTCTCGTGCATGACAAAATCGGCGGGCAGTAGTGACTTGTCGCATGTTCGAAATGCGCGTGCATCGAACAGCCCCAAAGGGGCGTCTTAACTCAGCCCAGGGCAACGCCCTGGGTTCTCGTGACCCATGCGTTTGCGAAAGCCCTGAAAGGGTGAAATAACCTTATCTCGCCCTTTCAGGGCTCGCATTGCATGGGACCGAATCGACTCCCAGGGCGTTGCCCTGGGCTTTATTGTTGTGCCCTTTCAGGGCGAAACGGAAGATGCGCACACGGAAGCCGCAGTTCGGACACGCAACGTCGATCATCCTCGCCAAAACTGTCATGCACCCCAAAGATGATCTTTGCATTCCCCCGGAATTGCAGCACTTCAGTCACTCTGACAGCGCTCGTTCTTCTCGCGCCGGTCAGAGCGTTGAGACGAGACTCTCGTCCCTGCTCGATGATCCTGGATGCTTGGCGGGTGCGACGCCCGGCTCCTTGGAGGTGATCCGATGTTGCAGGATCCGTGGCCGACTTCGGTCCACGGATCGCCGAGCGGCATGGAAACGGATCAGGTTGACGATCAACACGGCAATGAACATCTGCATCAGGCCGAACGCGATCAGGCCCGCCAGTACAAAACGCGACCAATGGATCACGACATATCCGTCGACCACGCGGGTCCACAATCCGGGACCGATCAGCCAGGTGAGCACCGGCGCCGCCGGAACCAAGACCATGGCCCATCCGCCGAAGGAAAAGAGTCGGTCCAGCGTGGCGGTCGCAAAGGTGGGAAGGATTCGGCGGCCTGACCAGAGGCGATTCAGGTTCTCGCAGATCACCCCGGCGGACAGCAGCGTGAAACCCAGGCAACCCAATAGCGAACAAGAGAGCAATCGATAGATCATGCCCTCTTCGAGTCGGCCAAGTCGAAGCCATGTCTCCACCGGGTGGCTGGCCAACAGCGCCATCAACATGAAACACACAACCGCCGAGGCGATCAGCGTCCTGGCGGGCTTCCACATCAGCGTCATTTCCAGGATGGTGTGCAGGAAACGCACGCCGTCGCGAAGAACGTGCAGCTTGGATTCGCCGATCCGCTCCTCATAGCTCATCGGGCATTCAACGATTCTGAGCCGATCGTCCATCAACACGCGGGCGCTCATTGCGGGCGTGAAATGAAGACCGTCCGGCAGGGGATAGAGCCGCTCCAGGACGTTACGCCGGATCACGCGCATGCCGCTGGCGGTATCCGTCACGACGCGGTTGCTCAAGGCTGAAAGAATCAATGCGTACACGCGGTTGCCCAGCCTTCGAATCGCGGGCATTCGACTGCCGGAACCCATTCGCGATCCGATGGCGACCGAAGCCTCTTCCTCGATCAAAGTCGAGCACAGCGTGGCGAAAAACACAGGATCGCAGGTCCCGTCCGCGTCCAGGAAGCCGACCAGATCTCCGGTTCCCTGGCGAAATCCTTCTTTGATGGCCGCTCCGTATCCTCGATTTTGCTCAAAGACGATCAGCCGGACGTCGGAATATCCCGAGGCAATTTCGGCGGTGCGATCGGTTGAGCCGTCGCTTACAACGATGATTTCAACCTCGTCAACCGGGGATTGCGCGCGGATGACTTCTCGGGCGGCTAGCGTCCGCTCGATGGTCGAACCGATGGCGTCCTCTTCGTTGAGCGCAGGTATGACTATGGTCAGTCGCATTGGTGGTTCCTATAACCATTGTCGGTGACACGAGCGGGCCGGTTGAACCCTTTCGCGCCCGCTGACGGCACCTTCAAGCGGGCCGACGCACTCGCCGATAGGACCGATAACGATCCTAGTGCGCCATCGCGCCTCAAGGTGTGGGTGATGGGCTGCGCCATTGTTGAAGTGTGCCACTGTTTCAAGCAGTGCCCACGGTGGTTTTCGTTCAGATTGTTCACTGCTCAAGAGCAGTGGCACACCCATAAAACGACGCCTGACGCTGCACAAGCAACCGGCACGACCGGTCTGAGACGAGAAAACGAAACCATGACCAGCCGGGGCGGTGTCATCGCGGATAAGCTTCTGGCACGTCGTAGGGCTGAGTCACGCCACGCAATTCGGAAACCTTGCGTCTCCGCCCGAGCCGCGGGCTTTAGCCCGCGCGATCAGCCGACTCCATCAACGCTTTCGATCCAATCTGCAGGCGAGCCGGTGCGCTGGTTTGCGGTCGCCGTCGCCGTGGTCGTCGTGGCGATGTGCCTCGCGTTCCTACCGCATCGGACGGCTATTCCTCCGCTGATCGAGTCGGACTATTGCTATCTGCTGACGGCTGCGGATCGACTGTACGAGGGCCTGGGCCTTACGGCGACGCAACCGGTCGCCCCCTTGCAGCCGTGGGACTGGCAATATGACTGGGGCTTCCTGACCCAGTGGCCGATCGGTTACCCCCTGTTGATATGGATGGTGCGAGCAACCTCCGGACTCACTTCCGTTCAAGCCTGTCAGTGGATCAGCGTCGTGGCATGCGCCTTGGCCGTTGTGGGATGGTTTGTGTGGGTCCGGCGATGCGTTCCGAGCGGTGTCACCGGCGTGCTTCTTGCAGCCGTCGCTGCCGGATGTGCGGCGCCCCTGGCGTTCCTGATGAATCCGTCGACGGACATCTTACTGATCGCGTTGTTGCCGTTTGTTCTATTGTTCACGACGCGGGGAATCGGGTGCTTTACGCGCGATGACGCGGGTGGTTCGCGTCGGCGGGCCTACGCGTGGCTGGCGTGTGCGGGCTTGAGCGCCGGCACGCTGGTCTGGTTTCGTTACGCGGGCGTTTTCGTTCCGGCGGGGATTATCCTATACCTGTTGATCGGTTGGCCGCAGCAACGTGCCGATCGCTTGAGAGGAAGCGCGGTATTTGCGATCTGCGCCGCCGTTCCCGTCGCCGCCATTCTGGCGATCAACAGCATCTTTTCCACGACTTCTTCCGTCCAGGCGCAGCTCAACCTGGGAACGACAACCGGTTTCGATTTTTCCTGGAGTCGCCTCGCCGGGGCATGGTGGAATCTCACCGACCTCGGGTTCTATAGCTACTACGGGTTCAGTCACTGGGTGTACGCGCTGTGGCCGATCGCCGTGGCGGTCGCAGCCCTGTGCCTTCGATCGGTGCGGCAAACCATGATGTCGTTCCTTTCGACACCAGTTGGCGGCCTCAGTGTGTGCCTCATCGTGGCACTTATCGCCTTGGTTGTCGGCGCAACCTCTGTTTTCGGTGGCAAGTATGATTATGTCGCCGACATGCGATATTATCTGCCGGTCAAGCCGCTGTATTTCGTGCTCTTTGTGGCTCCGTTGCTGCTCGTCAGCCGGCGGATCGTGCGCGTGGCGATACGCGTGTTGATGTGTGTGGGCCTGCTGACGGCTTGCTCGTGGATCATACAGGTCAACTGGCAGCGGCCTTACGCTCGTTGGCTGACGGCGAACCGGCCGGTCACGCCCTACGGGCAATGGAGCCGCTGTTTCGAGCCGGGAGCGCCGGAACTCTACGACTGGCTTGGCGCCCAGGCCGACCCACACCTGATCGTCATCAGCAATTTCCACGAAACCATCGCCCTGGAGACCAAGATCCCGGCCCTGCCGATACCGAAGGATGTAGCGGCACTCTCAAGGTGGATCGACGCCGTTTCCGCTGCACGCCGCATAACCGATCCACGCGTGCTGTTCGTTCTCGATCCGGACAACCGATGGCGGGACTATTGGATTCCCGAGCCGGGTGAGACGATCGCCAGGTTTGCGCTTGCGCCGTGCGCCGGGGCGCCGCAGAATATAGGCGCCGGCGTTTATTGCTACGACGATCAGGCGCTATCCTTCTCGAATCTCGTGGAAGATGAGTTTATCCAGCTCGACATCCAGCGTCGCGACGGTTTTGCGGGCGGCTCGGTGCAGCGCGCCGGGGTTGATGATGCGTTTGCCGCCAGCCCGTTCATCACGGACGACGTGCGTGTGCCCGTGGAAGAGGTAATCGACGTCGAGGTGCTCGATCGCCCGATGAAACAGGCTCTCGTGGCCATGGAAAACGGCGATCCTCTTCCCACCGATCTGCGTGATCGGTGAGCCGTCGTCAAGTGGCTTGAGGTCGGCCGTGTCCAAATAGGCGTAGAGCCCCATATCCGGGAAGTCCATGTTGCCCCAGACAAAGGCCAAGGGCCGACCCAGCATTTCGTCGAAGACCTCCATGCCGCCGATATCGCCACAGTGGATCACGTGCTCGACGCCAAGCTTGTCGAAAAGCGCCATCGCCTGACGCACCGGCAGGTGCCGGCCGTGACTGTCAGATAGTATTCCGATCAACAAAGTTCAATCCCTTCCTTGCGAGATCAACGGACAGTGTAGGTTACGGCTGCGGCTCCGGTTCAGGAAGATATCCCCAGTAGAGGTTGGGATGATGCCAGAGGATCTTCCCGTAACGGAAATCTCGATCGGTAACCAGATCGTCGGCCATACAGTTGGTCACGCCGCCGTCCAGATACAATAGGTTAGCGTAGTCGCCGTGGAACTTGCCCAAGGGCCTATCCTTCCAGCGTTGGTGCATGTTGGCCACGTTGCGCGGCGTGCCCGCCGGTGAGTTCGGGGCGATGTCAAACATAAAGACGGTATGCGGCCTCTGGTAAAAACGATGGGCGCGTATCGGCGACTTTCCCATGTCAAGAAATCCCGGCGTGTCGCGTGAGGGTCTATTCGGCTGGCCAAGCCCATCGAGCACCTGGTTCATGCCGTAGTGAAACTGGTTCTTCCCGCTACCGCTCTTGTACACAGGCGTAAGATTCTTGGCGGGACAGATCCACACGTGAATGTTCGGCAGCTCATGTATGGCTTCGTTTGCGCCCTCAAGATCCTTATACGGCGGCAATCCCAGGTAGGGCGGCAATGCGTTGTACCACGTCGCCGACTCTAAGATGCCCCCGCGAAGGTATGTCCCTTCGGTCGGGATGTAGTCGTTGAAGTCGTTACGATAGGCGCCCAACGCCACACCCCAGGAACGCTCATTGCTCTTGCACATCACCCGCCGGGCCTGCTCCCGGGCTGTGTCGAGACCCGGTACGAGTAATGCGAGCATGAAGGCGATGATCGCAGCAACGACCAGCACTTCCGGGAGCGACACACCCGCGCGATCCCGGAGATCATGGAAACCTGCAGGATCAGTAAGACTGGTCGTTCGTGGAACCATCACGCCGGATCCGAAGCCGCTAACGTCGAGTTGATCGGGCCGCGCCGAAACACAAGGCCTCACAAGCAATCGTGCCCATTCGGAAGCGGACGGGATAGTGCTCAGCGCCGGCACGAGCCCGTTGGGCCATGTTCCCCGCGTTATCGGCTTTCGAGTCTGACGGATCGGCACATCAAGTCAAACGCGCGATACAGTTCGCTATCGATGGCCCCGCCGCTGACCGCCAGCGAGATACTGTAGCTCAGCCCCCTGGGCTCAAGCAGAGCGGTGCGAACGACGATCCTGGGGCTGCCCGAATTCGGTCGGCGAAGCTCGACGGCCTCGAGCGCCCCGAGCATGACGCTCGTGCTGATGGGGGGCGGCTCCAAGAGGCTGAGCAGCGGCCAGGCGCTATATTCGCGAAGGACGATCCGGCCGATGTCGATCGCCTGGGCCGACCTCGCCGGCACCTGCCAAACCACAAGCTCCGCTCCTCCTGCGGATGAGATCCTTGCATAGAAGGGAAGCGCAACACCGAATTCCTTGGTCGTCAGTTCTCCGGGCATGAAGCCGGAAGGCGGCTTGAAGGAGATGTCCCAACCCGGCGGATGAACTCTGCCCACCAGCGCATAGCCCGTCCGTTGCCAAGCCATCGTGCCTGCCAGGACGCAAACACCGGCCAGCAGTAGGGCGGAAAGGGCCAGAGCCCGGCCGGGAACCGCAGGCCGACTCGAACTGAAAACGCGTACCTGCATCAGCCCATGGTAGCGCCTGGACTCGTAATCCACAATGCCGGACAGCCTATGAGGCGCCGCAATGTTGACGCCGGGGCGATCCTTCCCTAAAGTCATGCCGTCCGCGACGGTGAGGGATCCGAAACGAGACTTTCCACCTGCTGTAGATTTTGGCGCGGCACCGAGGCAGGGGGCGTGAAGTCGGATACAAGTTTTGGAGTAGCGAAGCAGCATTTCATGGATGATTTTCGCAAGCTCTTCCTCCGCGGGCTGGCGGCGTTGGTGCCGACGCTGCTGACGATCGCAATTCTGGTCTGGTCCTATCGGCTGATCAATGACAACGTGGGAGTTCACATCACCGAGGGGCTGTTGTGGATCTGCTCGGAAATCCGGGAGGAGCCGGCATTACCGTTGGATGTCGAGCAGGATTCGCTGACCTACGGAACGCAGCTCAACGAGTTGCACGATTCCGGCCAGCCACTGACACTTGAATATAAGATTATACATCATAAGTCTTTGAGCGACCCGGACCCGGAAAAGCGGGCCCGGTTCGAGAAGCTCCGAAACAAGGTGCTGTGGCAAATTGCGTTCCGGAAATACCGGTTCCATCTGCTTGGTTTCTTTATGGCGATCATTCTCGTATACTTCGTGGGCTTCTTCCTGGCCAGCTTCATCGGGCGGACGAGTTGGCGGGCGGCGGAAAGCTTGTTGTACCGGGTGCCGCTGATTCGCGCGATCTATCCGCACATCAAGCAGGTGACGGACTTCCTGCTTTCCGACCGAAAGGTGGATTTTTCAAGCGTGGTGGCGGTGCGTTACCCGAGCAAGGATATCTGGTCACTCGGGCTGAGCACGGGTGGTCCGATGTCTCAGGTCCAGGACGCCTCGCCGGACGAACTGGTGACCGTGTTTATTCCCAGTTCGCCGACACCGGTCACGGGATACGTGATCCAAGTGCCCAGGAAGGATACGATTCAACTGAACATGACCATCGATGAGGCCCTGCGGTTTTCGGTCAGCGGAGGCGTGATCAAGCCGGGGACGGCGTTGACGGCGAGGAAGGCGTAGCTTCATCGCTCGCCGTCGGGCGGAGGAATGAGCACAACCGCGACGATTCAAACGACGTGTCGGGCCAACGGTTGAAAGGCGGGATTGATGCAGATTACTGTGACGGGTCGCCATGTCGAAATTACCGACGATGTTCGAGCCTATGCCGAGGACAAGACAAGCAAGCTTTCCAAGTATTACAATCGGATTCATGAAATCGAGGTAGTGCTCGATCATGAGTCGGACCAGTTTAAGGTGGAAGTCATCGTTCGAGCTGGGCACAAACACACTTTTGTCGCTGCCGAGACCGGCCCCGATACATTCGCGCTGATCGATCTGATCGTCGACAAGCTCGAACGCCAGTTGACCAAACACAAAGAAAA
>JADFMZ010000122.1 GCA_022563615.1 Planctomycetota bacterium | reverse complement strand
GATTTCCTTTGCGCAGCCGAATTTGTCGATGAGGAGCGCGACGAAACCACTAAGGGTTACATGTACCGTGTTCGGGGAGACGAACAGAACCAACGAATCTCGCAATTACGGGCGTCGTCCGCGCAGCCCCCACCATGGGCTGAACTCGCCAAGCAACTGGACTACGAGACTACTGATTTCCTTGAAGCACTTTCTACGCTCGTTTTTCTTGGTGAGCAAGGGGCGCGCGGTCAAGCGCTTGAAGATAATTTTTCTCAAATCAAACCCCACTTAAAAAAACCCTTTTCCGCAGCCCGAACCTACGCCTCTAAGAACTTGCCTCGCGTGCCTAGCGACTGAGCCGCTATCATGCGGGTTTTGACCCCGCCGCTTGGGTCGGTACGATGGTTGCATCACCTTTGAAACGTGGCCCTTAAGGCCCGGAAAAATGAAAATGGCCACACACGGTGGAGCTAAACGATGATTCGGTTCGGTCCAAAGAACCTTCGGATTCCCAAGTTTGAACGCCCGGTGTACATGGTGGCAGGCGGCTTGACCGATTACCGCAAGCGCTACCCGGAAAAGAGCAGTTCCGAGTTGTGCATGGAGGCGTTTCGGATGGCGGTCGAGGAAAACGACCTCAAGGTCACAGCCGAAGAAGTGCGCCGCTCGGTCAACTGGTGCGTCTATTCGCAGTTTGCCGACCACTTCGGAGACCAGCTCCTGGCGGCGTCGAAGATACACGACTATCTGGGCTTTGACCCGTTGGGCAACATCGAGGTCAAAACCGGCGGCGCGACCGGCGGGTCGTCCGTCCTGGCGGCGGCTCAGGCCGTTGCATCGGGGTACGCCAGTTGCGTGCCCGTGGTCGGTTGGGAACGCATGGACGAAGTTTCGACCAAAGTCGGCAATTCCTACATTGCCAGCGCAGCCTGCAAGGATTTTGAAAGCGAGCTGGGCTGGATGTACGCAAGCTATTACGCCCTCATGGCCCGGCGCTACCAGTACGAGAACAAAGTGCCCAGAGAGACGCTGGCGAGGATCGCCTGCAAGAACCATGAATACGCCTGTTACTCGCCCTATTCACAGAACCCCGGCAAATACACGATCGAGGACGTTCTCAACAATGACATGGTGTCCGATCCATTGTCGTTTCTCGAATGCTGCGTGATGAGCGTTGGGGCGGCTGTGCTGATTCTCGCCGACGAGGAAACCGCCTACAGCCTTTGCGATCATCCGGTCCGCATCACGGCCATCTGCGGCGGCACGCACACGCTGCGCACCGCCGACCGTCGGCCCATGCCCATCCTGTTGCTTCCGAACGAAACGGAGGAAACGTACCGGGACTACTTCAAGGGCCAGCGCACCGAGTGGCCGGGGTTTAGCTCCTTCCTCGCGTCGCGGATGGCAGCCTATCTGGCTTACAACATGGCGGGAATCAAAGATCCCATCGAGGACTTCGATCTCTTGGAGACGCACGACGCGTTTACCATCAGCGACGTGCAAACCTATGAGGATATCGGCCTGCGACCCTACGGTCGCGGGCGCGAGTTTATCGAATCGGGCGACGCCTATTTCGAGGGCCGCCTCCCAACGAACCTCTCCGGGGGTTTGATCGGGACGATGCACGCGGTGGGCGCGACGGGGATCTGGCAACTGGTCGAGCTGATGTGGCAACTTCAGGGCAAGTGGGACAAGTTCCACGCCGACCCCGAGCGCTGGGCGCGGTATGGAAAGAAGAAGCCGGAGGAGTTCCGCAGCCTGCAGGTTCCCAACGCGAAACGCGCCTGCGCGATCTCGCACGCGGGCACCGGAAGCCATGTTACCGTGACCGTCCTGGAGAAAGCGTAACCGAACAGAACAGCGGGCTTTTCGCCCACGCGCAGGCGTATGCAAACCCCGAGCCGCAGGCTTTAGCCTGCGCGATGTCAAGGCGCCTGAAAACGACACGTGTTAGAGTCTTTTTCGGAGGTTTCTTTGTGTCTTGCGTCGATGTTTGGATGCGTCAAGCTGTTTTCTCCGTAAGGACTCAGGAATCTGGAGCTTCGCGCAGGCTAAAGCCTGCGGCTCAGGTAGGATCATGAAGGGTTGGAACCTATGACTATCGAACTGAACGGAACATCCGCCGAAGTCCTGAACGAAGAACCCCTGGTCATCAAGAACCTGAAGAACTGGCATCACATCCATTCCTATGGAGGCTTGGGTAAGTTCTTCCACGGTCTGCGTAAGCGAAAGCTGCTGGCCACGCGCTGCACGAACGCCGAGTGCCAGGAGAAACGCCTGTGGTTGCCGCCCCGATGCCAGTGCCCGGACTGTTGGCATGACATGGAATGGGTCGAAGCCCCGACCGTGGCGACCATCTACACGCACAGCACGGTGCTTTACCCCGGCGCTCCGTTTCGCGCCAGCATCCCCTGCCCGCTTATCAGCGTGGAAATCGAGGGCGTTTGCACAAAGATGATGAGCTACCTCAAAGAGGGCAAACCCGAGATCGGCATGCCGGTCCGGGCCGTCTTCAACACCGAGGCCCTCACCAACACCATTCTTGATCTAGCCTGGGTTCCTCAATAGCGCAAGCGCCCCCCGCGATCATGTGGGACATCGTCGCATTGGTGATCTTGATCCTGTGTTGCGTGGCGGGTCTGGGTCTGGCCGTCGTGCGCCTGCCGGGTACCTGGGTGATTCTGCTCGCTGGGGCCGGCTATGGATGGTGGAGCCATTGGCATCGCGTCAGCCTGTGGACCGTCGGCGCACTGGCAGGACTCACTCTGCTCGGCGAAGCTGTCGAGTTGGTGATGTCCATCTGGGCCGCCCGCCGCGCCGGTGCCTCACGCCAAGCCGTTTGGGGCGGTCTGATCGGCGGATTCGTGGGAATGTTCCTGCTCTCATTTCTCGTTCCGATTCCGGTGGTTGGGACGGTCGCCGGCGCCCTGTTGGGCTGTTTCGCGGGGGCCGCCGTCGTTGAATGGTTCGTTCGCCGTCGTGTCGGTCAGGGCGCGAAAGTGGGAGTCTTTGCGGCTATGGGATTTGCCGCCGGGATGGCGGCCAAGCTTGCCGTGGCCCTGGTGATGTCAGCCCTTGTCCTCTCAAAGGCCGCATGGCCGGCTGATCGGCAGGACGAACCGGCGCAGGAAACCTCAATCTCCAGCGCGCGGGTTGATACCATCATAAATGATTCGGACGCCGGCTGGGCAGGGAATCGTGCGTTTGTAATGGACTTCAAGCAGCTTGACGACCTGCGTCCCCGCGATCCGATAGGTGGTGGCCACCCGCTTTTCCTCGTCGATGAACCGCTCGACCACCTTGTGCCGAACCGTGGCGCCGTCCTCACCCGATGATTCAATGGAAAAAACCATCGTGCGGGTGTCCTGCTGCCATTGGCCTTTGACAGAGTTGGGGCCCGAGGTGGACAGGTTGTCGAACCAGACTCCCTGATAACATTTCAAGACATCGTTCCAGGACAGGAGTCCGATCGCGCGAAATACGGCTGAACCCGTCGAGGTGATGTAGGTCCGCTCCAGGACGCGGCGGTCCACCAGCCAGCGAACCTCCTCTGACCCTTTGGCGGTGGCGACGACTTCCCCTTGCTTGTTAAAGTGCTTTTCGGTGACCGACCAGGAGCCGAAAAACAGCTCCAACAAGGCGGTCTGAGCATTGACGTGGTTGGCGGCTGCTGATCGGTCGGTGGCCGGTTTGCCGGCGGCGGGAGCGCTATCCGACTGCACAGGCCCCGCCCACGTTCTGCCCAGGCTGCTCGCGCCCGCCAGGCAGGCAAGCAGCGTAACGACCGTAACCCGTGTGAATTTCGCCATCACCACGATCCTGACTTGCCGATCCCGGCTGACCCTTCAGCACTCGCAACGCGAGATCCAATACTCGCAACGCGAGATTAAATACTCGCAACGCGTGATTCAATATTCGCCACGCGAGCCCCTATGCTCACCACGCGCGATTCGCTATTCAACCAGCTCGCTGGCCTTCTGTAGGATATACTCCAATCCCACGCCAACGTGCGAAAAAACTTCGGCAGCCGTCTTGGCTGATTTGGGAATGCGCCGGGCCGTGAGACCCACGACCCGCACGTCGCCTCGCTGCGCCGCCGCCTCAGCCAATTCAGCGTGAAGCCCGCCCGAGTAGTTGTCCTCGATGGTCAGGATCGCAGTTCCCTGGTTTCGGGCGATCTCCAGGATCGGGTCCGCATCGAGTGGGAGGGTGTAGCAATCGAACACGTTGCACGTAATCCCGCGTTCGGCCAGCTTGGCGGCGGCCTCAAGCACAGTGTGAAGCATGTATCCGCAACTGGCCAACGAAAGGTGCTGCCCGCTGCGGAGTTGTTTGAACCCGCGCGGCTCGAACTGTTCGTCCATGGGATAGACGAAGTCTGCGGCTGGGCGAAAGGTCCGCAGGTAACACAGCCCCTCGATGTCGGCCATCAACTCGACGCAACGGTACGCGCTGATCGCGTCGCAAGGCTGGAATATGTGGCACGCGATGCCGCCGCGGCCATCCTCCACCCGCGTCAGGCTGCGGAAGTAGGCGACGTCGGACACGGACATCTGCGACGGCCCGTCCGCCCCGAGCGAGACGCCACAATGCGAACCGACGATCTTGAGATTGGCTCGGGTAATGGCAGCCAGGTCAATCTGATCGGCGGCCCGAGCGATGAACTTACCAAAGCTGCCAGCAAAGGGAATCATTCCGCCGGCGGCCAGGCCCGCTCCAACGCTGACCATATTTTGCTCGGCGATTTTGCATTCGAAGAACCGGTCGGGATGTTTGCGAGCAAACATTTCGGAAAAGGTTGAGTTGGATACGTCGCCGTCAAGGCTCACGACCCGGTCGTCCAGGTCTCCCAGCGCCACCAACGCAACACCGAACGCAACGCGGGTGGCCAGCTTCTTGTCCTCCAGTACGGCGGATAGGCCGACGCGCCGGCAGGCATCTTCGAAAGAGGGGAGCCTGGTCCGCTCCCCACGCTCGCGGGATGGCCCGGACGGCGTCGCGGGTGCTGGCGGCCTCAACGAAAGCGTCGATTGGGCACCGAGCCGTTTCTCTGTTTCATCCAGTTCCGCCAAGGCTGCGTCAAGCTGGGTGGGCGGGATCGGTTTGCCGTGAAAGTTTTTCGCTTGGATGGACTCGACACCCCAGCCTTTGATGGTTCGGGCGATAACGGCCGTCGGTCGATCGCTCACTTCAGCACGGTCCAGCGCGGACGACAGCTCATCCGGGTTGTGCCCGTCAACCTCGACCACGTTCCAGCCGAAGGCGGCCATCTTCGCGGCAATGGCGTCGGGAGATTGTTGGCTCGACACCGGGGCTGCCTGCCCCTGGCCGTTGCAACTGAAGAGGGCGCAAACCTCGTTCAACCGATGATCGACGATAAAGTCCGCCGCCTCCCACACTTGTCCCTCGCGCGATTCGCCGTCTCCGAGAATTACATAGATTCGCTTGTCGATGCCATGAAGCCTTGCGGCCAAAGCGAGACCCGCCCCGACGGACAACCCCTGCCCCAGCGATCCGGTGGCGGCGTCGAAAAACGGGAATCCTTCCGCCGGGTTTGGATGTCCGTCCAACGTGCTTCCGAGTTCACGCAGGTCGGCCAGATCCTCGATGCCAAGGCGCGTCGGCGATGCGCGATCCACCCCGACCGCCCCTTGCAGATCCGCATAGGCTGCATACACAATGGGCACCGCATGACCGATGGAAAGCACCAGCCGATCGCTGTTCGGATTCCACGGATTGCCCGGGTCGTAGCGCATCCGGCGGTACATCAACTCAACGACAATGTGGCACAGCGCCAGGGCGCTGGACGGATGCCCCGAGCCAGCCGTGCTGGTCATCCGAAGCACGTGCTTACCCAGTTCGACGGCCTTGGCGTGAACGAAACCGGCTGTGGACACATGCGCCTCCCGTTTGGATTGGGTGTCAGTCAATGGCATGAACAACTCGCTTCGACTCCATGAACTTCACACAGCTTGGAGCCTGTCCCTTGAACCTTTGTGACGCCGGTTTTCAACCGGCCCGGCATACGGGTCAAGAACCCGTGCCACACTTTTTAGGATAAGCTCCAAGGGTATCGCCGACCGAAAGGACGATCAAGAGATCGAAAGCCAACCTTGGGCGATCGTTCAGATGGGGAACAAATCACAGGAAGAGAGGGGCCGTCATTTCCCCTGGAAAGTCGGTTGGCGCTTTTCGAGAAAAGCGGTTACGCCTTCACGATGGTCCTGCGTCTGGCCCGCCGTGGTTTGCAGCATCGCCTCGTAATCCAACTGGGTTTCCAGGTCGGCGCGCCAAGCGGCGTTGATGGCCCGTTTGGTCAATCCGATGGCCCGCGTGGGCAGGTCAGCCAGCTTCCGGGCGAATTTGGCGGTTTCTTCGGCGAGTTGATCATCGGGAACGACCTGATTGACCAGGCCGATTCGCAGCGCTTCGTCGGTCTTGATCTTCCTACCGGTGAAAGCCATCTCCATGGCGCGAGATACGCCGATCAGTCGCGGCAACATGAACGTGCTGCCGGAATCGGGCACGAGGCCCACCTTGATGAAGGCTTCGATGAAGCTCGCCGACTCCGCCGCGATGCGAATATCACACGCCAGCGCAAAGCTGCATCCTGCCCCTGCTGCGACGCCGTTCACCGACGCGATCACCGGCTTCTCGATGGTCCGAATCTTCAGGATCAGCGGATTGTACATCGCCCGCAAGTGGCTTCCGAGTTCAAGCGGTTGATCCTTGTTGGACCGTTCGCGCACCTCAGCCAGATCCTGCCCGCTGGAAAAACCGCGCCCCGCCCCGGTGAACACCAGGCATCGAACAGCCGGATCCTTCTCGGCTGCGCGAACGGCCTTGCTCAGCTCCTTGAGCATGAGATCGTTAAATGCATTCAAGCTGTCAGGCCGATTCAGCGTGATGGTCTGAACCGCGCCGTCGTTGCTTATCAAGATCGTCGATGGTGAATCGGGCATCGAAAGTGACCTCCCTCCTGCGCCAACGCGTCGCCCTTACAAGCGATCGCGGGCCTTGTTCTTATCGTCCCTCAAACCTCGGTTTGCGCTTCTCCAGAAATGCCTTCATGCCTTCTTTCTGGTCCTCGGTGGCAAAGAGGGAATAGAATAGCCTGCGCTCGAACTCGAGGCCTTGGGTCAACGACATCTCGTCCGCCGCCAGAATCGCCTCTTTGGCGAGCTTGAGCGCAAGCGGAGGCTTGGTCGCCAGCTCGTGGGCCAGTCGCAGCGCCTCAGCCAGGAATCGCTCCTTGGGCACCACGCGTGTGACCAGCCCCGCGTCGTAAGCGTCCCGGGCGGACAGGAACCGACCGGTCAAGATCAGCTCCATGGCGCGGAACTTGCCGATCGCGCGCGTGAGCCGCTGCGTGCCCCCCGCACCGGGCATGACGCCGATGTTGATCTCCGGCTGTCCGAACTTGGCTGATTCCGAGGCAATGATCATGTCGCAGTGCATGGCCAGCTCACACCCGCCGCCCAGGGCGAATCCGCTGACCGCCGCGATGATTGGTTTGCGCACCGCCGCGATGCGTTTCCAGCGCGCGAGATTGTTTCGTTCGCTCATCAGGACGACCGACGCCTCGGCCATGTCGGCGATATCCGCCCCGGCGGCAAAGACGCGTTCGCTGCCGGTCAGCACGATCACCCGGATGTTCGGGTCGCTGTCGAACCCTTCCAGCGCGGCAATCAACTGATCCATCAACTCTACCGAAAGCGCGTTGAGCACCTCAGGCCGATTCAACGTCGCAATGCCGACGTGGTTGTCCGTCTTGCTCAGAATGTAGTCGCTCATGATGTCATGGATTCTGCGCGAAGATGCCCGGGAAGGCAAGATGCCGTGGGGTTGATCTTAAAACCAGGATTGCCCTGGTCGGTTTGAAGTCCGAAAAACTCCGCGCTGCGGCTCTGAAGAGCTACCCTTTGGAATGCATCCTCACGAGTGGCAAGGTCTCCCCCTTTCTCACCGATAACCCCATCGGATTGGATCTTCGACAATCACTCAGATTCCTGGTTTTGTGAGGTGCGACTATGAATCGATCGGACGGAAATACAACGCGAGTTACCGTGTCGGCTCTTTGGATGCTGGGCCTGATGCTTTCGGGCGGATGTGCGACGATCGCTCATGGAACGTATCAGAGCGTGCGGGTCAAGACCCAACCGTCGATGGGCACGGTGCGGTATGAAGGCGACGACGTCTATGATGGACACCGCATTACGGTATCCAAGGGCTTCTACGCGCCCTATTTTTCGATGTCGGACGGTCGGACCTCTGGGCGATCTCCGACGCCCTCTCGGCGACGGCCTGGTCGAAGTTGGAGCGGGGCGCCAGTTCGTCCACCAGCCGCCATTCCAGGGCCCGGCTACCCCGGACTCCCTCCAGATTGGTGCAGAGAAAA
>JADFMZ010000121.1 GCA_022563615.1 Planctomycetota bacterium | reverse complement strand
ACGCATGGGTCACGAGAACCCTAAGACGCCCCTTTGGGGCTGGGGGCTGTTCGATGCACCCGCGATTCGAACATGCGACAAATCACGTCTGCCCGCCGATTCTGTCACGCACGCGGCGTGATCACCGGCTGGCCTAGCGTCCGGAACCGGTCAGCGACCGGCCGTCCCGACGGGACACACCACTGCCGGCCCCGACAAACGATCGCTCAATGTGGAAAAATCGTTCAGGTCGATGCGGTGGTTGAGGTCGAAATCCAGCGCGCTGCACCGAGGACCGTCCGGCGAAGCCGACCCATCGGAAAAGCAGCGTTGCAAAGCGGCATAATCGCGCAGATCGATCGTGCCCGAAAGGTCTCCGTCTCCCGGCAGCCGGTGGATGATGATACGTTGATCCGCGGGCACCGCCGCAAGCACCCGTGACGCGCCATCGGACCACACGATGCGAAGCTCGTCCACGACAACGGCGTCGCCGAGCCCGAAGTGCGCTTCGTGAGGCCGACCCGAAAGATAGCTCCCGCCGACCATCAGCTCCTGCATGGTCGTTTTCCCGCCGACGGTCACGTGGATCCGGGAGCCGATCGCATCGGCATTGACGCCGCAGCCGCCGATCAGATCCACGTCCAGCCAGTGGCCCATCGAGGTGGTTCGATTCTCCAACAGCATCGTCGGCTGGTTGACGTTGGTGACGAGGAAATCCTGATCCCCGTCACGATCGAAGTCAAACGCGATCGCGGCCCGCGCGTCCGACGTGATTTCCGCGCCGGTTTCGCTGGATCGAGCGAAGCGACCCGTCCCGTCATTGATGAACAAGACTGCGGGCGTATCGAGCAGCGGGTGTTCTGATCCACCCACGGCGCGAATGAACTCTTCAAATCCATTCACCGCAAAAAGGTCGAGGTCGCCGTCATTCTCGACGTCCACAAACTCCACCCCCCAGCCCCACGCGGTGTCCTTGACGCCCCGCTGATGGGCCTCATCCACAAAAAAAAGTGTGCCCGTCTCAACAACCTGATTGACCAAAAGCGTATTGTACTGCGTCGTGCCGAACAGCCCCCGCGGATCGGTAATGTTGGTGCTGTAGATGTCAAGATCACCGTCCTGATCGAAGTCAGCCACGGCGACGCCCATATCGTTTCCGGTGTGCGCGGCGCCGACGGCCAGGGTATCGTCGACAAACAACCCGCCCTCATTGCGGTAATACACGTCCGAACTGTGGTCGACAGCCACATAGAGATCGGGGTCGCCGTCGTTGTCGAAATCCGCAAAGACACAGGAAAAACTATCGCGCCCCAAAATACCCAGGCCGACCGCCTGAGTTACATCTTCAAACTGGAAGCCGCCCAGGTTGCGATAGAGGCGATTGTGCCCCTCAAAGACAGCCGGTCCACTCTGCAGGTAGAACAGCCAATGAGTGACATAAATGTCCAACAGACCGTCGCCGTCATAGTCACCCAGACACGCCCCGCCCTTGAGATGGCCGTTAGGTGCGAATCCCGATCCCTCGGTCACGTTCAGGAATGTGCCGCCGATGTTGCGGTAAATCGTGCAAGCCGGGTAGAGCCCCTTCGCGTCGTCGTCGTTGACCAGCAGCAAGTCCTGCCAACCGTCGTTGTCCAAATCGGCAAAGTGGGCGACGCGGCCGAAGCCCATATCTCCAAGGCCAACGGCGTCCGTTACGTTTGAGAAGTTGCAGGCGCCGGATTCATGGTTGTTTCGATACAGCACGTTGGGGCGGCCCATTGGCCCCAACAAGTACACGTCGAGATCGCCGTCGTTGTCGTAATCTCCGATGGCTGCCCCGTTGCCCATGTTGCGCTGCATGACCCGCATCATGGCGGCGCTGATTAGCGGATCCTGCTGATCTGAAAAGGCGAAAGTCTGCCCGTACTCGCCGCTGTGAAGCAGGGCGCAGTCCGACGCGACGCTTGAAAAGCTTAACTGCGCAACGGCGGCGGAGGTCGTCAAGCTGACGGCGACGACAACGGCAAGCCGTCCGAGCGACATCATGGTTGGGAAAGCGGGCAAGTGTCGACCCGTTCGATAGTGACACTTGGTGACACCTGCAGGGCGCCAATCCGATCTGTTGTGCATCGCCTGCATGTCAACACAGCCTAGGTGTCCTGAAGAAACAACGCACAGTCCCGAAGCCTCTTGAGCCCCTCGAACAGGCGGGATTTGATGACGGATTCCGGTTGCTCCAGCACTTCCGCGATATCCGTCCGGGATAGATTCTCGACGTAGCGCAGCCGGAGCACTTCGCGCTGGGCCTCAGAGAGCCGCTCCACCTGTTCCACCAGCCGCGAGTGCATTTCCTGTTTGACCAACCGCGTCAGGTGCCCGGTGAGCGAGGCCGCCAGCACGGAAGGAGTCGGAAGCACCCGAGGCGCAGGCTGCGACGCCCGGTCGCGAAGCAGGTTCAGACAATAATTCCGGGCGGTCTTGTAGATCCAAGCGCGAAAGTGATCGGGAATATGCGGTGCCGCAAGCACCTTGTAACAAACCTCCTGGACGGCGTCTTCAGCCTCTTCCATCCCTCCCAGGTAGCCCCAGCAGAACCGAATCAGGGCGTCCCGATAGAGGCTGTCCAACAAGGCCGCCGCCTCGGGATCCTGGCTGCTCAAAAGGGCGACGAGGCGTGCCGTGGCTTCTTCGCTTTCAACCCCAGGCCCGGTCCGGTTGGTTTCCATTCCCACCTCCACCGAACGCACGAACGCCGAACCAATCAATTGACGCGTCGTCCGTCGTGAATCGCCAGTTTATCTTGACTTTGGTCGCGTTGTGCCTTGCTTGATGACGCCCACCTACGCAACGACCGATGCCTTTTATCGGTCACTATTACAACGTACTTCTTTATCATCATAGGCCTCTTGGCCTTGGGTATCCATGAACAAAGGCACTCCAACAAGACTGATTCCCGGCTTAGAGCCCGCGCGATAATCCCGCAGATTAGACCGCTCGTAACCCCGTTTTATTTAGAGCTTTCAACAAGACCGAGCCGCAGGCTTCAGCCTGCGCGAACGCCGAATTGTCGTGGGCGTTTCGTAACACGTTATGTCAGACGACCCCAGAGTGCCCTGGGTCGGAAAGAAGGCCACGCCCCATCCATTCTCCACACCGGTCAAGCGGCGCTGGTCAGGACCAGAGGATTGTTAGGAACCCGACTGAACCCAACACCATTCTTGTTTCATGAAATTCTTGCAATCTCATCCAAGAACGATCGCGGGGTCTTACGATCTACGACTCCGTAACGGCGAGAAGTCGGCGAGCGAAATCTTGCAGGGCCAGGCATGTCTGCACTTCGGCGAAACAGGATGGGCCGAACGCCGACAGTTCCTCGTGGGCTGCATGAAGGCCTTTCAACAACTCTTCCAGTACCGCCGAGGCGCAGGGGTCGCCGCACTCGACGAGCGCCTCACCCCGTTTGAGCGACGCGTGGCTAAGTTCCATCAAAGCCCGAGCGGTGTCCACGCCTCCCGGATCATGCTGCCGCCATTGGGCCAGGGAGGATCGCGCGGCGCTTACAGCCTTTTCGTGTTGGCCCTGGTCGGTCAGCACGACTGCAAGTTGGGCGTAGGCCACGGCCTGCAAACGGCATTCCAGCAGCTTGGCCACGCCCGCATGCACTACGGCCTTTTCAAACCATGTTTGTGCTTCTTCGGATCGCCGCGCGATGCGGGCGTCCTGTCCGAGACTGATTGCGGTTTCCCAGAGTTCCTCGGCCGAACCCCAGGCTTCGCGCAGACGATAAGCCTCCAGATGAACCGTATGGGCCTGCTGCGCGTGATCCTTTCGGCGAAGAAGCCACCCGATCTTTTCCAAAGCTGTGGCCGACAGGCGCGCGCGGACGGCCTGCTCGGAAGGTTCCGAAGATGTTTTTTCCTTTGAGGCAACCTCAGCCGCCTCACGCAGGGTCGTTTCGGCGGTTGCGAAATCCAAATCTTCGATCGCCGACAGGCCGATCAACAGAGATTTCCAGGCGCATTCGATGGGAGTCGAATCCGGCAATGCGGCAATATGTCTGGCGGCGTCGGCGGGTCGTTTTTCCTTCAGGGCCTTTAGGGCTCGCGCAGCCCCCTCGTGCGTCGGTTGAAGGAATCCTCGCGGGCGCACGCGCGCACGGGCTTCAAGGTTAGCGCCGGGGTCGCTCATGTCCGATCACGTTTCTTAAGGATTTCCTCGATGCGTTTGGGGATCTCTTCGGCCCGAGGGAAGTCGTTGGCCAGCACGCGCCCATCGGGACCGATGATCAACACACGTGGAATCCACGTTATGCCGAGTTTCTCACTGGCGGCGTCCACGCCCCCCTTTTCGCCGAACACCTGGGGCCAGGCAACCTTCTTGTTCCGCTTGAGGAAGTTGCGAAGCGCGGCCTCCTCGAAATCGCGACTCAAACCGATGATGAGAAAGTCTTTCCTTTTCCCGAACTTTTCATGCACTTTGATCAGGTGCTCAAGTTCCTCGATGCAAGGTGGACACCAGGTGGCCCAGAAGTTCAGCACAACCGTCTTACCCTTCAGGTCCGCAAGGTTGATCGTCTTGCCCTCCAAGGTAGTCAGCGTGACGGCCGGAACGGGGTCGCCGACGCTCGGGCCCGCACGCGGCGGTCCCCCGGTATCCTTTGCCTCGGGCAGGATAATCTCGGCGAGTTCGGCGGCGCCCGCCTTGACGGTTTGAGTGACCGAATCATACCCGCCAGCCCGCACGATGATTTCAAACTCATCCCTCGGAACGTCGCGCAGAACAAACTTGCCCTCCAGATCGGCAACAGCCCGCAGGCCCAGCGTTTCCCGGCCGCGCCACCGGGCAGTGTCAACGTGCGCGCCGGCGATTGGCAGACCTTTCTGATCCTTGACGACCCCTCGCAGACCCACCGACCGGTGCATTTGGATGCTCAACTTCGCATTGTCGCCGGCTTGGACGTCGAGAATCTCCAATTCCGGTGCGTAGTCGGCCATGTGGACCGTCACCGTTGTCGCGCCAGTCGGCACGCCGCGAATCGTGAATCGTCCCGCCTCATCGGTCCAGTCGCGTGGGCTGTCGTCGGACGAGCCATCCGCAGAATGGGTCATCACCCGGGCCGAGTAGATCGCCTTGCCGCTCTTTGCGTCGATGATCTCGCCGGTGATGACGGCGGCGCGCGGCAGGATCACGGTATGCGTCGACTCTGTTTTTCCCGGGGTCAACTCAATGGTCCGGTCGAACGCGCGGGTGGACACATGATCCTCGTGCGTGAGTCTCACGTGAATTGATCGAACGTCGAAGTGCAATCCTCGAACCGTGGCCATGCCTTCGGAATCGGCCACGGTGGTGCGAAAATCTTCTCGCGGCGGGTCGTATATCTCGACCGTTACGCCGGCGATTGGTTCATTCAGGTCGTCCACAACCCTTACATGAATGACCCTTTCAGGCTGGAGTTGGAAGATGATTTCCAGCCCCTCCTCGACCTTTCTGATCCTCCGGCGTTCCCGGCCGAACCCATCGGCCTCGATCCTAAGTTCCGCCGAGCCGGGAGACAGACTTGCGATCGTAAATCGCCCCGCCCGGTCGGTCCGGCCGCTGCGGTCTCGACCCTCGGACTTGCACGTCACTTGAACCTCTGCGACCGGCCCACCCGTACGAGCGTCTTTGACAACTCCGGCCAGTTTGAGATCACCTTCGAGCTCAAGCGCCAAGTACGGCGGCCATTCACCGGCGGCGATAGACACTTCACGGACAAGGTCGGCGTAATGGGTCTTCGTGAAGATCACGACAACGTCCCCTTGGACCGCCTCGGCTGCCGTCACGACAAAGTCGCCGAACGCGTCCGTCGTCGTCTTTGCAATCCTTCCGCCCTGACCGCCTCCTTTCGTAGCGCGACGCACCGTCACCGTTACGTCCATTTGCCCGGCGCCAACCGCGTTGGTGACCTGACCTTCCACAATCACGAAGCGGCTGGTTTCGGTAGCCACAGCGGGAGGTCTTACTGCGCGGTCAGGCGGCTGCACAAGGGCATCCTGCGCTGCGACGGCGCTGGCGATCCATCCGACGGCTAAGACTGCGCACCATAGGAGTTTCGCGATTCGAGTTCGGTACAGCCTGGCCGGTGCGGCTCGGCCCGAGCGAATGGGTTGCGCCGGGGGATGAAGCGACAGAATCGGCGCTAACAACCGACCTTCGTGCACGTCAGAATCGGTGATTGAATGTCGCATCGTTGTCGATTCCTGTCGGCCTACGCATGCTTGAAGGAAAAGCCGGCCGACGACCTCGTAACATCCTACCATAGCATCACGACCGGATGGAAATTTGGCGGAACCCGTCCGATAGGCGTTGCCGACGATGCCCGAGGTGGATAACATCGTATTTTACAGGGTTCGTCGCAGCGCGGTCTCACCCGAGCCTCGCAGGATTGGTTGATCGGCATGACCCAAATCGAACGTCGGATTAGGATGGCCCAGAGGCGTCTTTGGCTCAACGGCTGGCTCCACCGTGTGTCGTGGTGCCTGGCCCTGGCATCGTGCTGCTTTGCGTGCGTGGTGCTGCTGACCCGCCTCTACGACCTTCATGACGGGGTTCTCTTGTTCTGGAGCGCCATGGGCTTGGGTGGCGCGGCGGTTCTGGCAGCCGTGATCTGGACACAAATCACGCGAATAGGCCCAAGCGCGGCGGCGGCAAAGCTGGATGAGGCCGCCGGATTACGCGAGCGGATCAGTAGTGGACGCCATTGTCTGAATGCGGACGATCCCTTCGCCCGGGCGGTCGTCGCCGACGCGGAACGGATCAGCAGTTCCCTATCGGTGCGAAGCCATATTCGATTCACCGTGCCGAGGCCCCTGCCCTTCACCGCCGGCTCGATTCTCTTGGTGGCGTCAATGTTTCTGGTGCCGCCGGGTCTGCTCAAGGGAACCGAGGCGGTGCTCGCCGAACAACAAAGCGAGGAACTGCACATCACCAAGGTCGCCGTGAAGCGACAGTTCGACGTGTTGCGCAACATCGTAGAAGCCACACCGACGCTCGAAGAGCTGAAAACCGAATTGAAGCTGATCGATCCCAAGGCCGGTGGAAAGCTGCAAACTTCCAGCGACGTTCGACATGAAGCCTCAAAGAAGATTGACGACCTGTCGGATCTGGTCAAGCAGAAGCAGGCCCGAAACGAATACGCCGCGACGAAAGAGATGCGGAAGATGCTTCGAGGGTTGAAGCCGCCGCAGGGGGCAGATACCGCGACGCGCAAGCTCGCCAAGGCCCTTGCCGAGGGGGATTTCAAGACCGCCCGCGAAGCGATTGAAACTCTCAAGGAGCAATTGGCCACCCTCAATTCCCCCAAGGACCGGGAGATGGCTAAGAAGCTATCCCGCCAGCTTGATGATCTTGCTCGCCAACTGGACCGGATAGCCGTAGACCCCAAGCTGCTCGAAAAACTCAAAAAGCTGGGGATCGATCCGAAAGACGCTAAACGATTGCTCGAACGCCTTTCCAAAAAGGATCTCGATCAACTCAAAAAGATGCTTGAGAAAAAAGGGCTCAGCGCCAAGCAGATTGAAAAACTCGCCAAGCAGCTTCAGAAGGGTCAGGGGGCGAGCAACATGGCCAAACAGCTCGCCGGGGCTATGAAGAATGCGTCGGAGGCTGCCGCTGCCGGTCAGATGGGGAGTTCGATCGGTGCGCTTTCCCTCGCAGCCGAGCAACTTAGCGAGCTTGAACAACTCGAACAGGAAATGGCGCAGTTGGAATCGGCGGCGGCGGCGCTGGATGACGCTCAAGCGAATCTGGACCAACCCTGCCCGACTTGAAGGGGTTCAGGTCTTCGCGGCGGTCAGCCGTGTTCTTCCTGTCAAGGACAAGGGGGTATGGGACCCAAGGGTAAGGGACGCGGCGGACTCGCCCCCGAACAGCAGACCCGAATGGGCTTTCAGTCCAAGCGAGGCAAAATCCATACCCAAAAGGGGGCGATCATCGGCCGGTTTCTCGTCGAGGGCGACCAGACTCGGGGGCAGGTGGACCGCAGCTTCGTCGAAATCGTCTCCGCAGCCGAGCGGGAGGCCAGTGATCGAATCAGCCGCGACCGCATCCCACGCCAATACCATAAAGCCATCAAAGACTATTTCTCCAACGTTCAACGGTCCGCTCAAACCCTGCAGGAGAAACAGCGTGACGATCCTGTCGCAAAACCCGACTCCAGCGCTCCCAAGGAGTCCGCCAACCAGAGTCAGGATCCCAAAGACAATAAGGATTAGTGGGGTAGCGCATAGATGATCTTTGCGTTCCCCTCAAAATTGCGGGTTCAGCGGGAGGGCGAAGCTCCTGCTGAGCCGTTGACCCGTGAGGAAACGCAACGGAAGCACAAAGATCATCTTTGCGATACCCTGTGTTCGCCCGGAATAGCGACGGGTCGCCGGGAGGCTAGCCCTCCCTTGGCGGTCGAAAGCC